>CAVIVK010000027.1:0-3758 GCA_963645975.1 Bifidobacteriaceae bacterium
TGGCTTGAACATTTTGTGCTTAAATTATTTGTCTAACTTTTTGGGGTCACTTCAATTTCTGCACGGGCGGGTCTGGTATAATATTCTCTTACCGAATGGAGAAGAAAGCGCTCTTTCCGGGATACTGCGCGGCGTCGAACAGCTCTTCCTCAATGCGGAGGAGCTGGTTGTACTTCGCCACGCGGTCGGTGCGGCTCGGCGCGCCGGTCTTGATCTGGCCGGCGTTGAGGCCGACGACGAGATCGGCGATCGTGGTGTCCTCCGTCTCGCCGGAGCGGTGGGAGACGACCGTGGTGTAGCCCGCGCGGTTCGCGAGCTGGATCGCGTCAAGCGTTTCGGTCAGCGTGCCGATCTGGTTGAGCTTGATGAGAACGCTGTTTGCAACGTGCTTTTCAAGACCCATCTTGATGCGGCGCACGTTCGTGACAAAGAGATCGTCGCCGACGAGCTGCACGCGGTGGCCGAGCGCATCGGTGAGCATCTTCCAGCCCTCCCAGTCGTCCTCTGCCATGCAGTCCTCGAGCGAGATGATCGGGTACTTGTCGCAGAAATCAACCCACATATCAACCATCTGCTGCCGCGTCATGGTGATGCCGCGCTTCGGCAGGTGATAGCAGCCGTCCTCGGCTTTGAACCAGTCGGAGCAGGCCGCGTCCATCGCGAGCATGAAGTCCTCGCCGGGCTTGTAGCCTGCGAGCTCGATGGCCTTGACGATGGCGCGCAGGCCGTCCTCGTCGCTCGCAAGGTCGCTGGGGGCGTAGCCGCCCTCGTCGCCGACGCTGGAGGTGTGCAGCACCTTGGAGAGCGTGTGGAACACCTCGCTGCACCAGCGCAGCGCTTCCTTCCAGCTCTTCGCGCCGACAGGCATGATCATGAACTCCTGGATGTCCGCCGCGGAGGACGGCGCATGGACGCCGCCATTGAGCACATTCATCATCGGCACGGGCAGCGTCTTGGCGTTCACGCCGCCGATGTAGCTGTAAAGCGGCAGGCCAAGCGCTTCGGCGCTCGCCTTTGCCACGGCGAGGGATACGCCGAGCATTGCATTTGCGCCGAGACGGGTCTTGTTCGGCGTGCCGTCGAGCTCGATGAGGATCTTGTCGATATACGGCTGATCAAGCGCGTTGAGGCCGTTGAGCGCCTCGGCGATCTCGCCGTTGACGTTTTCCACGGCCTTCTGCACGCCCTTGCCGAGATAGCGGGACTTGTCGCCGTCGCGCAGCTCGCAGGCCTCGTAAATGCCGGTGGATGCGCCGGACGGCACCGCCGCGCGGCCGACGACGCCGTTATCGAGCGTTACTTCAACTTCCACCGTGGGGTTGCCGCGGGAGTCAAGAATCTCTCGGCCGAGAACATCAACAATTTCAAAATACTCTTTCATGGGAAACTCCTTTCTGGAACGGGGAAACTTATTTTACGATCAGGCTCTCGCCGGTCATCTGCGCGGGCTTCGCAAGACCCATAAGATCGAGCATCGTCGGGCAGAGGTCGCACAGGCGGCCGGGGCGGAGCTTCACCTCCGCGCCGGAGACGATCAGCGGCACGGGGTTGGTGGTGTGGGCGGTGTCGGGGCTGCCGTCGGGCTTCATGATGCGGTCGGCATTGCCGTGGTCGGCGGTGATGAGGATCACGCCGCCCATTTTCTTCACGGCGTCAACGATCTTGCCGACGCACTCGTCCACGGTCTCCACGGCCTTGATAGCCGCGGCCTTCACGCCGGTGTGGCCGACCATGTCGCAGTTGGCAAGGTTGCAGATCACAACGTCGTACTTGCCGCTCTCGATGCGCGCCGCGCACTCGTCTGCAACCTTATAGGCGCTCATCTCCGGGATGAGGTCATACGTCGGGAACTCCTTCGGGGACGGGATGAGGCAGCGGTCCTCGCCGGGATAGCACGTCTCGGTGCCGCCGTTGAAGAAGAACGTCACGTGGGCGTATTTCTCGGTCTCGGCGATGCGCAGCTGCGTTTTGCCGAGCTTGCCGAGATATTCGCCGAACGTCATTTCAATCTCCTCGGGCGGGAAGGCGATGGATACGTTGGGGATCGTGGCGTCGTACTGCGTGGTGCAGACGTAGTGCAGCGGGAAGAAGCCGTTCGGGCGGACAAACCCGTCAAAATCGGGATCGACGAGCGCGCGGGTCATCTCGCGGGCGCGGTCGGGGCGGAAGTTGATGAAAATGACGCTGTCGCCGGAGCGGATGCAGCCGTTGGGGTCGCACACGGTCGGCACGACAAACTCGTCCGTCACGCCGGCTTTGTAGCTCTCCTCCACGGCGTGGACGGGGTCGCTATCCTGCACGCCCTCGCCGCAGACGACGGCGCGGTAGCCTTTTTCGACGCGGTCCCAGCGCTTGTCGCGGTCCATGCCGTAAAAGCGGCCCTGGATCGTGGCGACCTTGCCGGTGCCGAGCTCGGCGCACTTTTCCACGAGCGCCTTCACATAGCCCGCGCCGGAGGTGGGGGCCACGTCGCGCCCGTCGAGCAGCGCATGGACGTAAACTTCCTTTACGCCGCGGCGCTTGGCCATTTCGAGCAGCGCGAAGAGGTGGTTGATGTGGCTGTGGACGCCGCCGTCGGAGAGAAGCCCCATGAGATGGAGCCGCGCGCCGGTGCGCACGCACTCGTCCATGGCGGATTTGTAAGCGGCATTTTCAAAGAAGCTGCCGTCTTCGACGGCGTTGGAGATGCGGGGAAGATCCTGATAAACGACGCGCCCTGCGCCGATGTTCGTGTGGCCGACCTCGCTGTTGCCCATCTGCCCGGCGGGCAGGCCGACATCGAGACCGGAGGCCTGCAGCTGCGTGTTCGGGCACTCGGCAAAGAGCTTATCGAGATGCGGCGTTTTGGCGCAGGAGATGGCGTTTTCCGGGCCCGCCGGGGCGAGACCGAAGCCGTCCATAATGAGAAGAACGGCAGGCTTTTTGCTCATAATTTACTCCTCCTTGCAGCCCTCATGGATGATTGCGGCAAAGTCGTCCACCTTGAGAGACGCGCCGCCGATGAGGCCGCCGTCAATGTCCGGCTGGGCGAGGAGCCCGGCGCAGTTCTTCGCGTTCATGGAGCCGCCGTAGAGGATGCACACCTTGCGGGAGACGAGCGCGCCGTACTGCGCACGCAGGTTCTCGCGGATGTTGAAGCAGATCTCCTGCGCCTGCTCGTCGGTGGCGGTGCGGCCCGTGCCGATGGCCCAGATGGGCTCGTAGGCGATGACGACCTTCTTCACCTGCTCGCTGGTCAGGCCGTACAGCGCCGCCTTGACCTGGTAGGAGATGCGCTCCATGGTGAGATCGCGGTCGCGCTCGGAGAGCGATTCGCCGACGCACACGATCGGGGTGATGCCCTTGGCGAGCAGCGCGTGAACCTTCGTGTTCACAAGCTCGTCGGTGTCGCCGTTGCTGGCGCGGCGCTCGCTGTGGCCGACGATGCAGTATTTTGCGCCGAGATCGGCGATCATATCCACGCTGATCTCGCCGGTATGTGCGCCCTTATCAAACTCGGAAACGTTCTGCGCGCCAACGCCGATGCGCCGCGCCTTCTCGCGCGCGAGCGCGGCGAGATGCGTCGCCGGGACGCAGAGAACGACGCTGCACCCGTTCATGCCGGCGGGCAGCTTCGTCTTCAGCTCCTCGACAAACGGCTTCACGCCGGAGGGAAGCTGGTTCATCTTCCAGTTTCCGGCGATGATAACTTTTCTGTATTTCTTGTTCATAGCGGTTGAAACTCCCTTCGGTGAATACACGCAGGGGAGCGGTATGCC
>CAVIVK010000028.1:0-2192 GCA_963645975.1 Bifidobacteriaceae bacterium
GCTACACGGATTGCAAGGACAACAAAGATGAGGAAAAAAACCGGCATCATGATCCGGTTCGTCTTTTCGATGCTGTGCGCACCGAGGAAAAGCGTCAGAAGCGTTCCTGCGACGACGATCACGTGATACGCCATCACGGAGTAATCCCGCGAGGAAAAGTCTGCGAACCACGCCGCAGTATCCGCGGTCATGAGCGTTCCGGCCACGGAGTCTACAAGCGCCTTGAGCACATACGTTACAATGACGGCGTAGCCAATGGCAATGCAGAGCGAGCCCGCGAGCGGCAGCCAGCCGACCACCGCCCCCGCCTTCCCTGCACCTTTACCGCGGGTAGCCCAGGCATTTTCGTAAGCGCCAAGTGTGCCGGTAGCGGCATGGCGTCCCATCGCAAACTCCGCCGGGAGGCCGACATAGCTGAAAATCAGCACAAACAGAATATAGATAAGCAGAAAGGCGCCTCCGCCGTTGCTGCCCACTTTATTCGGAAAGCCCCAGACATTCGCCATGCCGACAGCCGAGCCGACCGACGCCAAGATAAAGCCCCAGCGGGTGGAAAAGCTCTTTACACTCTTTTTCTTCATCGTTTCCCTCTTGACCGGAAAACCCTCTCGTTTTCCCGTTTTTTCAAAGCTTCATTATTTTAAAGTATTGCTGTAAAAAAGTCAAGGGAATGCAGGAAAAAGGGGCAGGTTATCCGCCGCGCGAAAAGAGCAGCTGCGCCGCCCATACAACACCCACGCCGAGCAGTACGCTCAGCAGCACATAGAATACGCCCGTCATGGTATGCCCGGCGGCAAAAAGCTGCTCCGTCTCGCCGCAGACCGTGGAAAACGTGGTAAAACCGCCACAGACGCCAACCTTCAAGAAGAGCATCAGCCGCGGATCAAGATTTGCATTCCGCCCCGCAAGGGCGAGAAGAGTGCCCAGCGCAAACGCGCCCAAAACATTGACGCCGAACGTCACGACCGGAAAGCCGGACGACGGCTTCACCGGCAGCAGCGTGAGCAGATACCGGCATACCGCGCCCACCGCGCCGCCGAGACCCACCAAAAGACAGTTCATACCCATAGTTTTCTCTCCATTTCCTAATGCAAATAAAAAAGCCGATGCTTCTGCCCAAACGCAGAAGTCATCAGCACAAAGGCGGTTCGGTTTCCCAGGGAGCACTTCATTCCCTACCACATGATAAAGATAATATCAGCCGCACCGCCCGCCGTCAAGCCGCCGCTCTTGCAAAAGGAAGCGGTTTGTGCTATTCTACAGTTAGCGCAAGCTAACCAAAGGAGATGCATCGCAATATCATGAAAGAAAAAAAGAACGCCTGCACCGGCTGCGCCGCCGCAGCGGAGGCGGACGGGCGGATCGTCCGGCAGCTGGAAGGGGCAGACGGCGAAGCCGTTGTTACCGCCTATCCGGTATTTCCGGGCATAGAGATCGCGTACTATGACATCCACGCGCACGAGTGCCGCCTTGACCACGCGCCGGGAGGCTCACTCATGCGCATCAGCCATTGCCGCGAAGGGCGGCTCGAACAGCCGATGGGAAATGAATACTACTTTCTTGCCCCGGGCGATCTGGCCATATCCCGCAGCGGCGCATCGGACACCGCGGCGTGCTTCCCCACCGGGCATTACCACGGCATCACCGTGACCATTGACCCGGCAAAAGCGCCGGAGTGCCTTTCTTGTCTTCTCTCGGACGTGAACGTCCGCCCGGCGGCGCTGATGGAAAAATTCTGCGCGGACGGCGGCTATTTTGCCGCCCGCTCGTCCGCGAGCGTGGAGCACATCTTTTCGGAGCTGTACTCCGTGCCAGAGGAGATTCGCAAAGGTTATTTCAAAGTGAAGATTTTGGAGCTGCTGCTCTTTCTCAGCGCACTTCCAACCGAGCGGCGGCGCGCGGCCTATTCCGGCGCGCAGGTGCGCCTCGCCTCCGCCGTGAGCGAGTATCTGCTCTCTGCTACGGAGGAGCGCCCGACGACGGCAGAGCTTTCCGCCCGGTTTCACGCCTCCGCCACGCAGATCCTGCAGAGCTTCCAGGGCGTTTACGGCATGTCTCCGGCTGCGTTTCTCCGCGGGCAGAAAATGCACGCCGCAGCGGAGCTGCTCCGCTCGACCGACCGGACGGTGCTCGATATCGCCGGGCAGTTCGGGTACGACAATGCCAGCAAATTTGCCCGCGCGTTCCGCAGC
>CAVIVK010000029.1:0-4366 GCA_963645975.1 Bifidobacteriaceae bacterium
GGGTAGCGTCGCCGTCGGTAATGCCGGTGCCGGTGCAGGAGGTCATCAGATCCGTCGTCTGGGCAAGCTCAACGAAGCTCGCAAAATCGGTAAAGCGATCGTCGTCGGCGCGAACCATGATGCAGGAGTAGTCAATGAGCTGTCCCATCAGAAGCTCGAAATCATCCAGACCGTCCTCGCGCGGGTTAACGTCGTCATACTGACCGAACACAACGTTGTGGTTGATGAAAGCGAAGGTGTTACCGTCAAGATCGGTGTTGTGGAGCAGCTGGTTCCAGGCAATCCAGCTTCCTCCGCCGGTGACGTTTTCTACCGTCACGGAAACGCCGAGTTCCTTGCTCAGGCCGTTGGCAACCAGGCGGGCGCCGAGGTCGCTGGAGCCGCCGGCAGACAAGCCGCAGAGGAGCGTGATATTCCCGTTGGGCCAGTTGATGTCATCCGTCGAAGTCGCCTCGGCAGGGGCTTCCGCGGGAGCGCTTGTAGCAGGCGCGGGATCCGCGCTCGGTTCGGTATTTGCGCCGCACGCAGCCAGCGTGAACGAAAGGGCAAGGCACAGGATCAATGCGAGGACTCGTTTCATGGTGGTTCTTCCTTTCTCTTTGTTAGGTTTTTATTGTAGCACTCAAAGTGGCACAACCTTATTGGGTCAAATCACAGGGCCTAGGCAGTAAATGTCGATGGCGCTGAAGTAATGAAGTGATTCGTTTTTCGTCTCGTGGCCGGAGAGCACCGCAACGAGCCGTTCCAACGCCTCCTCGCCGCACTGGGCAATGGATGCCTCGCCGGTTACGATACGTCCGGCATTGAAGTCCATGTCGCCTTCCATACGATGATAGGTTTCCGGGTTGCCACAGATTTTCAAAACCGGCATCACCGGGAAACCCTGCGGAGCGCCGCGCCCTGTGGAGAACATCATGCACTGTGCTCCGGAAATTGCCATGCCGGTAAGAATTTCCATCTCGCGTCCCGGCGTATCCTTGATCCACAGGCCCTTCTGATCCGTGATGCGGTCGGTATACTCCAAAACGCCCTGGATCGGGCGGGTGCCAGATTTTACGATGGCTCCCAGCGATTTTTCCTCAATGGAGCTGAGCCCGCCGGCGATGTTACCAGGCGTCGGCTGGCCCTTGCGCATGTCGCAGCCGATGGCCTTGGCGCGGTTTTCCATGTTTTCCACAATTTGGTAGATTTTCTTCCCAACCTCCGGCGTCGCGGCTCTCGCGGCCAGAATATGTTCGGCACCAATGAATTCTGTGGTTTCGCCGAAAATCACCGACGCGCCCAAATCCACCAGACGATCCGCTACGTATCCGATAACACAGTTGGAAGCGAGGCCGGATGTGGCGTCAGAAGCGCCGCATTTTATCGAAATAACGGCTTCCGAAATGTCTACCGGCTCTCTTTGCGCCCCGGATATCTCCAATGCCAGCTTCTGCGCTTTTTCGATACCGGCAGCAATCGCCTTGCTCGTTCCGCCGAGCTCCTGAATCCGGATTACCTCGACCGGCGTTCCGTTGGCTCGAATGCTCCGCTCGAGCCGTTCAACGTCCGTGCCCTCACAGCCGAGACTAACGATCAGCACCGCGCCGACATTCGGATTGCAGCCCAGCCCGATCAACGCATCGGTAACGCGCTCAAGATCCGGCGGCATCTGGCAGCACCCCTGATGGTGAAGCAGGGCGCGCGTATTATTTACCTGGTTTGCAACGGCGATCGCCACGTCGTTCGCGCATACCACGCTGGGGATGATCGCCACATGATTTCGCGATCCAACTTTGCCGTTCGCTCTTCTGTATCCCTGAAACTGCATGTTTTGCCTCCCTTATCCGTTCAGATCCCCGCGTCCACGGAGACTGTCCATATTGTGAACGTGAACGTGTTCGCCCGGCGCAATTCCGACGGAGGCTCCGCCGATCACCTCGCCGTATTTGATGATTTTTTCACCTTTGGCGATGGAGCGAACGGCGATTTTATGACCGTATGGAATATCGCTTTGCGCCGTAAGTTCCACCGTTTCTCCCACGTGATTCCGGATCTCTACAACCGTTCCCCGGCTCACGGCTCCGGAAAGAACCACCGCGACATTGTCTTTCGGGTTAACATGCAGCGCAAACGCCTTGCCTGCTTCCATGCTTTTTCCTCCCCTGGTCGATTTGTGCATATAAGAAAAGCGGGATTTAGTTACCCAACTCTCAATGCCATAGTAACTAAGTCCCGCTTGTTTTCCAAGAGACGGTTGTATGTATTTTATGTGTTTTTGTATTGTTTTCTGTACTGCCCCGGAGAAATTCTCATTTTCTTCTTAAAGCTCTTACTAAAATGCATGTAATCGGCGTACCCAACAGCCTCAGCAATTTCGCTAATCGATAGCGCCGTATTCACCAGGAGGTTGGCAGCTTTTTCCATTCTATATGAGATTAGATACTCTCGGAACGGCTCGCCAAGCTCTTTTGCGATCATGGCGCTGAAGTATGGCCGTGATATGTGCAATTGTTGGGCAATCTGATTTGCAGTAATGGGCTCCCGGTAATTTTTTTCAATATATTCTTTTGTATACTCGACATAGTCGACCTTTTCTGGTTCTCCCTTTGGCTCCTCGATGCCCAGAAAGGTTTCGCGCAGCCACGCCTGCCGCATATTGGCTTCAACGAGGAAACGTTCAATACTGTAGCCGCCAACGAAGCCGTCCGCGTGAGCGTTCTCCTTTATATACCGTACCGACGGCGGAGTTCTGGCCGGGCCGCCGTAAAAAAGCTTCAAAATCTTCCTCCCGCTGGCATCGCACAAAGCAAAAATGCGCGCCGCCGTCTGCGCAGCCTCGCGCTGCGTGATCTCCAGTTTCGCGCCCAAAACGCCGCCCTTGGCAGCGCCGAAATGCACACAGATGGCGTCGCAGCCCACGGTAATCATTTTGGCTGCCTGCTCTTCATCGCGCACCATGGCAACCGTAAACATATCAATCTCGTGCGCAATGCGGACGGCCTCGATCTCCTTTTCATAAGAAAATCCCTCGGCCTCCATCGCATCAGACAGCACACCGTCCACAATGATAACGCTCGGCATATTGCAAATACCAGCAATGTTCAGCTTTTTGAGCTTTGTAATGTAATCGCGCAGGTCGATCGTCGGATCCGTGGCGCACAAACCGAAAATGAGGGGAATTTTCGGGTTTTGCGGCAATATCTCGCGCCGCGTAAAATTCATTACAATGTCGTTTGCATTGCCATATGGCATGGTGGCCGCCAGCGAGTTCATGCCCATCTGCCGAAAACGGCTGGCGCTGAAAAGAAAGGCAAGATCCATGTCGTTGATTACGGCATATTTATAGTAGACCCCCGTCCCGAGCGTCATTCCGAAAATGTTATCGCCGCGGGCTTCCAGCCGCTGCAGCACAGCGTTTCGATTCATATTCCGGTCTCCTCTTTTGGCGGTCGGCCGGTCGTATAGATTCCGTCAATATCCAGACCGGCGTTCCTCTCCGCTTCGATAATGTCCGCCAGCTTTTTCGCTCTGGCGTAAACGTAAAGGCGGATGTTCGGATTTTCCTTTCGCAGCAGTTCCCGGATCGACTGGAGGCGGTCCAGATATGGTTCGATCGGCATGGCCACGTTGTTCTCCCCAAACCGCTGCAGCACGCCCAAATGGCAGACCATTGCGGCCGGCTCCGCTTCCGCCATCGCCAACGCTTCAAACTGGTTGAAAATGAACGGGAAAATTTCCAGTCCCACACGGCGAGCCATTTTCATCATGTCAACCTCCCGGCGAAAGCCGAGAGAAATCGCCTCCAGATTATAGCGGAAGATGCTTCCTGCAAGACCGACCGTCGGAAAATTTTGTACCCCGTATACTCCGTTTTGCGCCAGCTCTTCGAGCAGTTGCTCCATCAGGCAAAACGGATCGGTTCCGCATACGCCAGCGAAGACCGGGCGATTGAAGGCGCGGACAGGAAGCGTGCCGCTCATTTTTCTCACAATATCATTGGAATTTCCAAACGGCATTAGACTCCCGATGTTACTGATTTTCAGCTCTGCCGTATGGTATAAACTCAGAGCGTCCGGCAAATTTTCCAAAAGGTCGTCTCGCGAAGAGACCTCCCACACGGAGAAATGCTGTTTTTCCTGAACATACTGCGCAAAGGGGATCGTCCGCATTACGGTCTCCTCCCTTTCTCCGCCCGGGAAAGCCTTCAAAAATTGTTTCTGCGGAAGCCGATAGTGCAAGAAGCCGTTCTCCTGCCGGACAAACTCAAAGCCGACCTTTTCGAGTACATGCCGGCTGCGCGTGTTCTTTTCTATGACCCGCGCAGTCACGGCATTTAGTCCCAGCTCCTCAAAGGCATAAGCAAGCAGCAGACGCTCTGCGCGCG
>CAVIVK010000029.1:4376-7584 GCA_963645975.1 Bifidobacteriaceae bacterium
GTTTTGCAAATGTATGGAGAGCTCGCCTTCTCGCTTCTCCCAATCAATGTGCTTCACTCCGATTTCGCCGACCGGGCGGCCGTCGAGCGAGATGAGAAAATGCCGCCGGTCGCTCGCGCCATAGCGTTCGAACCGTTTTTGTGTTTCTTCCGGCGAATAGCGGTACTCCGAAAAGAGGCTCATATCCGCGAACGCGGCCGGGTCGCGCTGAAAGCCGCGATCAAGCTCGTTCATCCCCTCAAGTGTGATCTTTTGCAGTTTGATGTCCATATTCCGTCGCTCTCCCTTCCGGCGCGAATGTCAGTCCCCACGCGAGCCACAAAAGCGGCGCGCTCACAACGAGACCAAGCGCGAAAAAAGCCTGGATCCAGTACGCCGCCGTGCCCCAGAGCCAAGCAGCTTCCGCCCCCGGTCTCCTCGGGCGGAAAAAGGTGACTCCCATCATACCGAGATAGAGTGCAAGCCCCGGCCAGCCGAGGTTGAGCGCGTAGCCGAGATATTCGTTGTGCGCGTTTGTGACGTAAGAGCCGAGCGTCCGCCCGGTCTCCGGCACAAAGCGCGTGAACTCGATATGCAGCCGTGCGGCCGCCGTGCCCGGCCCGCCGCCGAAGATGGGCCGCTGCGCAATGAGCGCGCATACCTCACGCCAGATCTCCACGCGGTGCGAGCCGAACGAGGCGTCCGCCTCGCCATGGAGCAGACGCGACGCTTCAAAAAGCGTCCCGCTCTGCCCCGGATAAAAGTAGATTGCCAGCAGCGCAGCCAGCACCAAAACGCTCTCCGCCGCCAGAATATATTTCCGCTGTCTCCCGTGCGTTATCTTCGGCAGCAGCAGCGCGCACGAGCCGGGCAGCGCCACCCACGCGGACGAGCACTCGCTCCGATACAAAACATAGAGCGCCATCACCGCCGGGAGCAGCAAAAGAAGATCGTACCCGCGCTTTCGAATTGCCGTATACACAAGCACCGGCACCGCGAACGAGAGCACCGAGCCGAGAATGAGCGTATTGCCCACCGTGCCAAGATACATACCGGAATAGAGTGTCCCCGCATCGGCAAAGTGCCAGCCGTTTGGGTACAATCCAAGAGGGTTTCTGCCCGCGATCTGCCAGAGCGCCACGGCGCAGCAGAGAAACACGCTCGCACCGAACACGCGGACATAGAGCACCCTCCGTCGTCCCCAGCGCGCGGTGCCGAGCGCCGTGAGCGCATAGAGAAGCTGCGTGAGAAAGCCGTCATACCGCCCCGCGCCGAGAAGCGTTTTCTCCCGCCAGGGACTGACCGCCGCAGAAGCGAGATTCCAGACGAGGAACGCACATGTGAGATAAAAGAACGCTCCCGGCTTTTTCGCGAAAAAGCTCGCGCCGGTGCAGACACAGAGCAAAAGGCCAACAGCCCAAACCGCTGTCATGCCCGTATAAAGCCAAAACTTTGCCGCCGTAAGATTTGCGTAGCCGTGAAAGCCCGTAAAAAGCGGAAAGAGCACAAGCAGGCCAAGTATGTATTTGTCCGTGAGCCATTCGCAGCGGCGTTCGGCTTTCGTCATGCTTTGTTCCTCCTCTGGCTGAACCCCTCCGGCTTTTGCCTACGGCAAAACCCACCTCCCCTGTTAGGGGAGGCAAGCCAGTTTTTCAACAACGAACTTGGCTCCCCTAATAGGGGAGCTGGCAGCCGCAAGGCTGACTGAGGGGTTTACGACAATCCCTCCGGCTTTTGCCTACGGCAAAAGCCGCCTCCCTTTATACAAGGGAGGCTCTTTTTGAAGTATACCCCATCCCCCGTGGGAAAGCAACTTGCCGCGCGCGCCTTCGCATGGTAGAATGCACACGAGAGGAAGGTGCACCCCATGATCTTCGATACCCACGCCCACTACGACGACAAAAAATTTGACGCCGACCGGCGGGAAATCCTTTCTGCGATGCCGGAAAAGGGCGTTTCGCTCATTATTGATCCCGGCTGCGACGGTGAGAGCTCCCGCGCGGCGTGCGCGCTCGCGCAGGAATATCCGTTCGTCTATGCCGCCGTGGGCTGGCACCCGGAGGAGTGGCAGAGCTGGAACGGCGAGAGCATGGCGCTGCTGCGCTCGCTCTGCGCGCAGCCGAAGGTCGTCGCCATCGGGGAGATCGGGCTGGACTATTACTGGGACACCGAGCACAAGGCGCTGCAAAAAGAGATGTTTGAGCGGCAGCTCTCGCTCGCCATCGAGCGAAACCTGCCCGTGATCGTGCACGACCGCGAGGCGCACGGCGACTCGCTCGAAACCGTGATGAACTATCCCGAGGCGCGCGGTGTGTTTCATTGCTTTTCCGGCAGCGCGGAGATGGCAAAGGAGCTCGTCCGCCGCGGCTGGTATCTCGGCTTCGACGGCCCCGTTACCTATAAAAACAACAAAAAGGCCGCCGAGGTGCTCGCCGTGACGCCGCTCGAGCGCATTCTCGTGGAGACGGACAGCCCGTACATGGCGCCCGAACCGTGCCGCGGGAAGCGGAACGACTCGTCCCTGCTCGTATACGTGCTCGAAAAGATCGCCGCGGTCAAGGGCGTGACGGCGGAGGAAATGACACGCATCACGCGCGAGAATGGCTGCCGTCTGTTCGGCATCGATGCATAAAAGAGCAAAACTGCCGCCGGGGATCTTTCTCCCCGGCGGCAGTTTTTTCTTTATTCTCTGTATTTGCGCTGGTAGGCTTCCGTCGGCAGCACTTCGCTGAGCTCTGTCAATATCAGCTCCGGGCCGCTGTCGTGCCGCAGCGTGTCGCGCAGCGGAAGCTTCCCCGTGAGCGGGAGCTGCAGGTGCACGCTCGTCTCCCCGTTTTCGCCGCGCTGGATGACAAGCACGCCGTTGTGGAGCTGTGCCAGTCCCTGCGCAATGGAAAATCCGAGTCCCGAATCGTTCACGTTGGTGAGCGAGTCCTCCCGGTTGGGCGTGAACACCTCGGAAAGCTCGCTCTCCGTCATGCCCTGCCCATCGTCGCAGACCGTGAGCTGGCAGCGCTGGCCGACGCGCTTGAGCCGGACAGCGATCGTGCCGCCCTCGCCGGTGTGCATGACGCAGTTGGCGATCAGAATGAGCAGAAGCTGCTCGAGCCGGTCGCGGTCGCCCACGACGAAGAGGTTGTCCCCCGAAATTTCCCAGCGGAACTTGATGTTTTTCCGCCGGAGGAAGAACTCTGCAGAGCCCAGCAGATCGTCCACCAGATGGCTGATC
>CAVIVK010000030.1:0-2214 GCA_963645975.1 Bifidobacteriaceae bacterium
GTCGTCGCGTTCTTCCTGTACTGGGGTCTCAGCAAGGCTCTCGACAAGTCTTGGAACAAGAACGCCACCGGCAAGGCCGAATAATTCCGATTAAAAAACATCATCTGCCCCCGAAAAGCAAGCCCCGTACCGCAAGGTATGGGGTTTGTCTTTTCGGATCAAATGTGGTATATTTGGAGTAACCAAAGGAGTGATCCCCATGAAAACATTTGTAATGCAGCCCGTCTCGGAAGTTCTGGTGATCGGCGGCGGACTGGCCGGTATGTATTCCGCCATCGCAGCGGCGGAAAATGGCGCGAGAGTGACGATCCTCTGCAAGAGCAAAACCGGCGGCTCCGGCAACTCGGTGGTGGCCATGTCGGTGCACCGGTTTGCGCCGGACGCGCCCGGCCTGCGCGAGGATTACCGCCGCCGCTTCCTTGCCTCCGGCGCGGGACAGCAGGACGCGGAGATCGCGGCGTTCTTTGTCGATCACGCCGCCGCGGCCATGGAGCGGCTGCGCGCTCTCGGCCTGCCGCTCGAATACCGGACGCTTCCGGAAAACGGCGGGGAATACCCGTATCTTGCCTGCTGCAGTCCCAAGCAGGGACGCATTCTTACCGCGGCCGTCCGCGAAAAGCTGCGGGAGTATTCCAACATTACTGTGGAGGACGGCGTGACCGCCTGCGATATTCTCACCGAAAACGGCCGCGCGCAGGGCGTTCTGGCGCTCTGCGGCGGGGAAGTGCGTGTATACCCGGCCAAAACGGTCATCCTCTGCTGCGGTGGTGCGGGCAACGTGTATGCCGCGACGAGCAACACGCGCGATCTCACCGGCGACGGCTACGCTATGGCCGCGCGCTGCGGTCTGCCGCTGCGCGGCATGGAGTTTGTGCAGTTTTATCCTTACCGCATCTATTCGCCCAAACGGGCGGACATTTTCCCGGATCTTTTTGACCACGGCGCGGTGCTCCGCAACGAAAAGGGCGAGCGGTTTATGGACTGCGCACGGTATCCGAAGAAGGAACTCGAAAACCGCGACGTTGTCGCCCGTGCCGAGTTTGCCGAAAAGGAAGTGCATCTCGACCTTTCCGGCTGCGATAAGGCATATCTTGAGCGCGAATGCCCGAACATCGCACGCATGGCGCGCGATTACCCGGATAAGCCGCTGCTTATCCGTCCGGTGGCGCATTTCTTCATGGGCGGCGTGCCGCTGCGCACCGACTGCTCCACGGATGTGGCAGGGCTCTATGCCTGCGGCGAAGTCACCGGCGGGCTGCACGGCGCCAACCGCCTTGCCGGAAGCGCGCTGAGCGAAACGGTGCTCTTCGGCTTTCTGGCCGGCGAGAATGCCGCAAAATATGCTGCGGCGGATGCGTGTGTGCCCGAAACGGAAGAGAGCGCCGAGCGGAGACTTCGGGACTATCCGGCGCTGGGGGATGATTCTCTGCGTGATCTCCGGGACGAGCTGCGCAATACCATGTGGAAGGACGTCTCCGTTGTCCGTACCGAGGCAGGGCTATGTGAGGCGCTCGGAAAGATCGAAGAGATGCAGGCCGCCATGGCGCGCCGCCGTCCGGCAAGCCTTGCGGAGTGGGTGGAGCTGCGCGATCTCTGTTTTACGGCGGGGTGCGTCACCCGTGCAGCGCTCGAGCGAAAGGAAAGCCTAGGCGCACATTGCCGCGCGGATTAAGATCGAATTAAGATCGAATATAGAAGAAACCTCCTCGCACGGGAATTTCCCGTGCGAGGAGGTTTTTGTATATGTGGGCATTAAAGTGCCAGAACGGTGATTTTCCCATTCTGAACGGTGAGTCCGACGGTTTTTGCTGCGCCCTTGAGATTGTCGATGATCTCGGTGGCGATGGCGTCTTCAATGTCCTTCTGGATGAGACGCTGGAGATTGCGTGCGCCGTAGGTTGCGCTGTAGCCCTTTTCGGCGAGATAGGCGATGACGCTCTCGTCCCAGGTGAGGGCCGTGCCGCGCTCGGCCATGGCGGTGCGGAGATCTTCGAGCATGAGCGAGGCGATGGAGCGGATGTTTTCCTCCGTCAGACGGTGGAAATAGATGATCTCGTCCACGCGGTTGATGAACTCAGGACGGAGAAAGTCATTGAGCGCCTTGACGGCCTTTTCCTTGCCCTGTTCGTCGGCGCTCATGTTGAAGCCGACGCTGCCGGTGCGCTTGTCGCTGCCTGCGTTTGTCGTCATGACGATCACGGTGCTCTCAAAATT
>CAVIVK010000031.1:0-5051 GCA_963645975.1 Bifidobacteriaceae bacterium
CGGAAGAATGGTCTTCCCGTGAAAACCGCAGCTCAGGGTAGTTTTTCAAAATATACACGCCGCTCAACAGCGCGCTGAGAGCCTGCGAAAGGATCGTGGCAATGGCCGCGCCGCGCACGCCCATAGTGAGCGGCCCCATAAACAGAAGATCGAGTCCGACATTGAGAAGACTGCTGAAAAGGAGAAAGAGCAGCGGCATGACACTGTTCCCCACCGCCTGTAAAAGTGCGGACTCAAGATTGTACAGCATGGTGAACGGTATCCCGGCGAGGATGACCGTCAGATACTCCAAAGCGCCCTCGACCGTATCCGCCGGAATCTTCATTGCAGACACAATGCCCTTTCGGAAAAGCCGAAATGCCGCCGTCAGAATAAGCGCGCTCAAAACGGACAGCTCAACCATCCAGCATACGCTCTGCCGCATCCGATGATCGTCTCCTGCGCCGAAGCTGCGGCTGACGGTGAGTCCCAACCCGTTATTCAAGCCGAAAGCGGCGTTCGTGATAAGAGTGTACAGCGCTTCCGTCGCGCCGATCTGCGCAAGCGCGGCATCGCCCAGCAGATTGCCTGCGATCGACGTATCCGCAAGATTATAGAGCTGCTGCAGGAGATTTCCCAAAAACAGCGGCAGCGAAAACCGCAGCAGAAGCGATATCGTTTTTCCGCACGTCATATCCAGAACGCGCACGGCATCTTTACGGTGCATAGTATTTTATCTTCTTTCATTTTCTGAATGAAGCTGTATTATAGCGCCGCTCTGTCGCCGATTCATTCAAAATCGGTTACAATTTTCTCCCGCATGCAAAAGTGGCCCCTCCGGGAACTTCCCGGAGGGGCCGTTTTGCTCAGTCGATCTTATAGGCGCGCTTGGTGACGTCCTCGCGTTCCATTTTGTCGTAGTGCTTGCAGAGGAACGGCTCGACCACGTAGTACAGCAGCTTGCCGTCGAGGTCGAAATAGAACACCGCAAACAGCAGCGCATAAAGCCCCGCCAGAATGCCGGCGATCTTGCCGAGGATCTTAAACAGTTTACGCATTCTTTCTTCCTCCCTGTTACCAGCTCATGGAATCGTCGAACTCAAGCAGCGACGGATCCAGCGGCTCTTCGTGCATGACGGTGGTCATGTAATCGTTGATGATGCGGCGGATCTCCGCACGAGAAACGGTACGGCTATCCGGCAGCGCGTGAGGAATCCAGATGGCATGGATGTTACGCTTGCGGAACTCATCCTCGAATACGCCGTGCATGCCCTGCGCGCCCTTGCACTGAAGCTGGTCGTACATGGCGACCATGTCGCAGTTGAACTGCTCCATATACTTCCAGAGCTCAAAGAAGTGATGCATGCCGCCAACGGCCATACGGCGCATGGGCGCCCACATATGGTACTGCGCCATGTCTTCGAGCGTGTTCTCATAGCTATCGGTACGGATGGTCATATCGAACATGAGCGAGTCCATGTTGATAACAACGTTGAGCCCCCAGCAGTTGTACGCCCAGGTGCACCAGTTGGAGTAATAGAGCGGTGCGCACGACCACGCGATCACACGGTGGCGCGTTTCAGGGAACGTTACGGTCTTGTTCTTCACGCAGCGCTCCATAATCTTGCGAACGCGGGCATCCACCTGATGCCAGATGTAGTTGTCGCCCCACTGGGACTGATAAATGCGGTAGAGCGCCTGCGCAACGCCGTTGACGGGATAGTAGTCGGTATTCGCGGCAACGTCCCACTTCTCCCACTCGAAGCGCTGCAGTTCGTTCTGGGCTTCCAGTTTCTTGACGAGAAGATCCCAGTTGAACGGCACGCCAGTCATTTCCTCAACGAATTTCCACGCGCCCTCGATCTCCTTGGCGCAATGCTTCTTGACGAGCGGATCATCAAACTGCATCGGCTGCGGCATGGCATACAGAGGCTTATTGAAGAACCAGTCCTGCAGAGCGGTGCTCGCGACGGAAGCGTCGCACGCTTCGTTGGACGTGATGAACATCGGCGAGTAATCCGGCACATCGTCCTGCACAAAGATACCGGCTTCCGCCTGGCACATCGGGCACGGGTCGCCCGGCAAGCCGATGGACTGCACGGCGTCGATATAATGAAGAACGGTGTGGCTATTTACGTGGCAGGTGACAAAGTACGGAACCATTTCCAGAGGAACGTCCTTGAATTTATCCGACCAAGGATAGAATACGCCGCCCCAAACCGTTTCCTTGTGGGAAATGGTGTGCTTGTAATACTCATTCTGCTTTCCGCCGTGAAGTCTCGTATCGGCGGCAAACATGCGCTGGAACTGCTGGATAGTCGCGCTGACCATGCCGCGGTAATGCCACGCAGAGGCGCGCAGCGCCTCACCGCGCAGACCCTGCAGACCGCGATCAAACCAATGCAGAACCGGAAGATACGTCTGGCCAACCCAGCGGTAGCGCCATACGCCCTTGAAGAAGGCCAGAGGCTCTTCACTTCTGAGAATGTCCGCCACCATCTGACCGTAGTTATACAGCCAGATGTTGTTGAAGTAATACATCGTATCCTTCACGCCGCGCCACTCACGGTGCTTGTAAAGGCCGGTCTTGTCCTCCAGGATATCACCGAGACGGCGCTCGCCGTGGGGCTTGCCGTACCAGAAATCCTTCAGGGCTTTTTTCATTTTCGCCTTATCCATTCTTCACGCCCTCCTTCTCCTGGATCTTCTTGATCTCCAGACTTTCCACAAACGCCTGGAAGCGCGTGCGGAGCTGACCGGAGGCGGAGTTGATGTACTCCTTCTCGATCGAGCACACGGGCAGACCGAAGTCACGCGGCAGAATCAGGGTATCCGCCACGCGCTCGTAGCTCCAGTACTCGCAGAACTTGTTGGATTCGACGATCACGCCGTCCGCCTTGTACTCTTTGGCGACATCGGCAATGTACTTTTTGCGCTGACGCATGGCGCTCTGCTCCATGGAACGCGGGCATACGCTCGTTTCGAGATAATGGCGGGCGACGGCGCGGAGCGCGCTCTCCCCTTCTTTGATCTCGATCTTTTCGCGTCCGGGCAGGGAGCCATAGCAGTAACGGTCGGCCACGACGAGCGCGCCGCAGCTCTCGATGAGCTTGGTGAAATCGGGATCGTCGTTCTCCGAACCGGCCACAACGACCTTCACGCGGTAGTTGGGCTTTGCATCAGGCTCGCGGGTCTTGAGATCCTCGAGCGTTTCGCGCAGGTATGGGAGAATCAGATACTTCGGGCAGACCATCGAGACAAGGTTGATGATGTGGAACTCCGTGCCGGTGATCGTGGGATTATCGAGCTTGCGGAGGTCGCCGATCTGCGTGATGATATCGCAGACCTCATTGTGTGCTTCGATCGTGGCGCGCAGAGCTTCATCGGACGTGTCAATACCAAAGTGCTCGTGCAGTTCATCCAAAACATGCTTCTGCAGCGTGGCGGTGAAGTGCTCGATGCTGTTCTCGTTCTTCTTAAACGGGACGTCCGTGAAGGAGACGAAGAATTTCTCATTCTGAATGAGATCGGGCAGCTCGGCGAGATGCTCCTGGAAACGGCAGGTGCCGGTGCAGGTTTCGGTGCCGAGCTGAGCATCGATGAAGTTGTAGCCGCCTTCCAGCGCACGCTCAAGAAGGCTGCGAGCGTAGTGGCAGACGCGGCTGGACATATAATAGGTAGCCATATCGGGGGAGGTGCAGCGCGGGGCACGGAGACGAACGCTGAAGCAGCCGGGCAGATCCAACAGGACCTCCGGCATGAAATAGCAGGTATAGCCGAGAGCATATTTTCCCTCTTCCTTTGCCTGCCGGACCAGAGAGTTATAGGACTCCTGCAGCAGATCGTCGAAGAAGATCAGGTTTTTTAAATCACGCATTGGGCTTCCTCCGTTGATGCTTTCTTATTTTTCCGACGGAGACTTTTTCCCCGCCTGCTGGAAGTGAAGCTCACGCATACCCTCGACCTCGTCGCAGATCTCGCGCAGTCCGCACGAGTCGCAGTCGGTGGGTATGCCGTCCAGGATGGTGCTGAGAGATCGGGTAATGTCGGTGACCTTGCGCGCCTGTGCGCGGAGCGCGGCATAATTTGCCTCCGGCGCGGTGACAAAGATCACGCGCACACCGCGAACGTTTTCCTTCTCGCGGAATTTGCGGATATAGTCAAAGCCAACATTCCGGAAAGAGATGCCGCTGCGAATAGCGTCGCGGCTCACACGCACCTGCTCGCGGTTATCCTCCGAGAGGGCGCGGATCATATACCCCTTCGGGAACACATGGTATTTGACAAATTCAATATCCTGCAGCGCGCGGTACGCCTCGTCCTCTTCTCCCACATCCTGAATGGAGAACAAAACGATGCGGGCAAACGCGCAGTCGCCGCGAATCTCCGAGAGATCGGGACCATAGAGCCAGACTTCGTCCGGCCCGACCAGGCGCTCATCGGTCGTAAAGCAGCTGAAGGACACGGCGCTTTTAGCGCTGCCGCCGAGTTCATAGGCTGCCTCGCGGAGCATGACGAGCTCATTTCGTGACGTCTCTTCCCAGCAGGCCGCCGGGGCATACGCCCATTTTTTCGCGGAGGAGCTGCCAAGCAGCTCCTCCGTTTCGTGGATACATCCGTTAAAAAGCTCCATCAGAACTTGATGTCCGCTTTCTTGCGGTCAAAGATCCGGTTGACCTGCGTATACGCCCAGGAGAGAAGCTTCTGGTCGAGATTCCAGAAATAGACCACAAACAGAACTCCGATAACCGCCGTCAGGATACCGGCGATCTTGCCAAATACTTTCCAGAATTTTTTCATAGGGAATTATACTCCTTTCGAAAGTCCCTTCTGGCGGGCGTATTCCGCCGCGCCGAGAGCGCCCATGAGCTGCGGGTCGGTCTTGAGGTCGATGACCTTGAGCTTGAGGACGTGCTCAATGGCCTGCTTGAGGCCGGCGTTCTTCGCACAGCCGCCCGTCAGGGTGATGCTGTCGGTCGCCCCCGCCTTCTTCGCCATGACGAAGCAGCGCTTGGCAACGGCCATCTGGATGCCGGCGGCGATCTCGTCCATGGGCTTGCCCTCGCCCACCA
>CAVIVK010000032.1:0-13385 GCA_963645975.1 Bifidobacteriaceae bacterium
AAAAGCACCGAAAAGACTGGCTGTCCGACGTGTGTGCCCTTGTTAATCGACGCTATCCATTCGTAATTTAATTCCTGTAAAAATAAAAATCACATGTATTACTGCCTCGTCCTATCGTGCCTTGCCGCTCGAAGGTGATGCCGCACATATCCCCGTAGACGCGGTCATCGCTCAGGCAGAAGGTACCTGTCAGTTCCTTGCAGCCCAGCATTTCGCAATACTTCGCATAAGGGCATTGCAGAACATCAACCCGGTAATGCCTGTCGTCGGACTGAATTTCTTCAAATTTGAAACCTGCATCTCCGTTGAACATAGTGCCGACCATCTTGTGGAATATCTTAAAGAAAAGAGGCCGAACAAACGGGAGCTTCGTTGCAATATGCAGGCGTTTCCGATCCGGCTCCACACCGATCCTTACCGATTCTTCTATCAGGGCTATGGCTTCTTCCTGTGAGATATATTGGATCATCTGCAGATAAATAGCTGCCCGAGGGAAGATCATCCGCTCCGTATGTATCTTTTCCTTTTTAGAAAGCCCTTTATATTTATCGCACAATTCGTTGCAGAGGTTTGCCGCATCATTGACCAGAACATCTGTCTGCTCCTTGCCGAGCTTTTTTCTCAGCTCACCCAGGAGATATTCGAAGCCGCCAAGCTTTTCATAATATCTTTTATCGACCATAGTTCTATGCTCCTTTGCATATTCCGGTGTACCGACCTGAGTATACCATACTATGCAAAGAAATAAATGCCCTCATACAAAAAATCCCATGCCCGGCGCCCTTGCAGGGCGGACATGGGACTTGTTGCTGATTCGATTCATAAATGCGCCAGATGCAGAGCGAACCACGCAATAACCCCGGCGATGGCGCCCGCCGCGGCGTAAAGCGGCGCGCGCAGCCGGGAAAAGAGACTGCCAGTCGTGCGCTTTCCGCCGCCGAGATAGCTGTCCGCTGCGGCGCGCGCCTGGCGCAGCACGTCCTTTTCGCTCACGCCGGACTGTCCGGCAAAATCCTCGCGGATAATGAATATGGCCTGCTCGAATACCTTCGGGTCGGGCGATTTTACGACGATGACTCTTTTGGAGATTCCTTTGACCACGGGGAACTCTTCCTCCTCCCGGCAGCGGTTCTTCTCCAAGCATAACCGGTTTTTGCCATCCTTATTCGGTTTTCGCCGCACTTTTCCGAATCGCAGCCAACTGCGGCGCAGCCGTTCTCTTCCGCTCATTTGCGTTCCTCCAGCCGGATGGCAAGGACGGTCATGTCGTCCTTATACCCATAGCGCTCGCCCGCCTCATGCACAACGCTGCGAGCCAGGGCGCGCATATCTGTGCCGTCGTCATCAAGAAGGAGGCGGCGCAGCCACGCATCGTCCTCCCGCGTTACGACGCCGTCGCTCGCGATAACCGCAAGCGCGCCGGGGCGGATGTGCAGCCGCACAACGTCCGGCGGCTCGCCCTCTCCGGCTAGCACCCCCGCCGCCATCGTCTCACCCTTGACGCGTCGGACGTTGCGCCCGCTGCGGATGTACGATGGCGCAGCGCCGTATTTATAAAATCCGGCCTGCCCGGTGAAGAGGTCGATGCACATGAGATCGATGGCGGCATAGCCCCAGCTCTCGCCGCTTTTGAGGAGCATGACGGAATTCAATATCTTCATGGCCGTCGCGGGCTCCACGCCGGAGCGGAGAAAGCGCTCCAGAATCCGCACCGCCGATATGGATTCCTTTGCCGCCTGCTCGCCGCTGCCCATGCCGTCCGAGAGCAGCACGCACAATACGCCCTGCTCGGTTTTAAAATACGTCCCGCGGTCGCCGGAGACCGGTTCTCCCTCCTTTTTTACCGCTGCCACGCCGACCGACACGGCGAGAGGCTCGGCCTCCAGCAGTACAAGGCGTGTATCGTCCCGATTCACGGATGCCGGGCGGCACATGCGAACGCCCAGCGCGTCGGAGATCTCCTGCATATAGTCCGCCTCGCGAAAGAGGATTGGGAGCCGCGCGCTTTCGATTACGGCGCGAAGCCGCCCGGTCGGGTCGCGAAAGACGGACACCTCTGCGTCGATATCGAGCGAGTTGAGATACCGGACGAGCCGCCGCTCGGCGATGGTATCCGAGCCGTTTGCGCAGCGAAGATCCTCGCTGATCGCGTCGAGCACACCGGCAAGATACCGGTACTGCCCATAGGCCGCCATGCGGTTTTCTTTCAGCCGCGAGCGGAGCTGCCGCCGGTAAATGAGCGCGCGAAGCTCGGAGTTGACCGCCGCAGTAAAGGGCGCAGCGCTCTTGCACCGTTCTCGAAAGCGTGCCGGGAGGTCGGCAAGTTCCAGATGTCCCCGGCGGCGCATGGCCGCGGTGGCATCGTTCAGGAGCGTGAGCGTGTCCATGTAGTTTTCCTGCCAGCACTTTTCCTTCCGTGGGCAGCGGACGCAAACCTCCTCCGCCGCGCGGTCGTACACGGTGGCGATGTCGGCGTCGTTTTCCTTGCTCTCCACGCTGCGGCGCACCGTTTCGTACAGCTCGCGAAAGGCATCCGCCAGAGCGCGTGTCCGCCCGGCGGTATACCGGCGCATGCCGCGCTCTCCCTCGCCGAGAGCGGGGCGCTGCACCATGGAGACGATGAACGTCATCGTTTTGGCCGGGAGCACGAAGAAGATTACTGAAGCGCAGAACGCCTCATAGAGCGCCGGGAGGCAGGGGTTTATCTCCCAGTTCCAGAATACGGCGAGCGTGTTGGCCGCAAGGAAGATCAAAAGAAACACGAGCCGCCCCTGCCGCTTGAGCACGCCGGACATAAGTCCCGCGAAGCCATAGCAAATCGTGAAGATTGGCGTGCCGGGAAAGGCAATGTCCATGGAAAGCCCGGTGATGACGCCGATGAGCGCGCCGTCCGCTGCGCCTGCGCCAAAGGAGGAGATCATCACGCACAGAACAGCCGCCACGCGGCCGAGACACAGGACATCCATGATCGTGACGCGCGCGAGCGCCATCAGCGCGCAGCAGAGGATCAAAACGCCCCCCGCTTCCCGCCGCAGTTCCTCGCGTTCCAGCCGCAGCCGTTCGGCGGTGAGCGCCATATGGAAGAGATACGCCGAAAGCCCCGTGAGGACGACCTCGGTGGCAAGATCGACCGCCACGGTAAGCTGCAAAAGCTTATCAAAGGCGTTAAGAGCGCCGGTCGCGCCCATCACGGCGGCGGCAACGGCAGGCATGAACCACGCGCGGTGGGCTAACGCCGTCTCCCGCAGGAGGAATGCTGTCGTAAACACAAGCACGAGTGCCGCCATATACCGCAGCGCCCACGCGAGCGAGCCGGAGACAAGATATCCCGCTGCCGCACCAAGCACGCACGCGAGCCCGCCAAGTCCGCCGCCCGAGCGCGCTGCCATCGCCACGCCGAACGGCGCGCACGAGCCGAACACGCGCACACAGCCCGTCACAAAGCCCAGCGCGAAATGCGTGCCGAGCGAGGCGGCCTTGACCGCCGCGGGACGGTTGATGCGCAGCGTCTCCCCTTTCCACGGATTTCGCAGCAGCACGGTCTTATCTCCCAATGACATACGTCTACCCCCAATAGAATATAGAACAAGCATAGTCCGCCGGGAGAGTAAAGGCGGTCGTTCGGCGCTGTCATATTGGGGCTTTTCCGCCTTGGAAATGACTGGAAATAATCCCTGCCGAAAAACGGAAAAGACCCGCCGTGAGGCGGGTCTTGCTTTGTTGGGAAATGTTCAGTTTCCGGATTTGTCGAGCTGGCGCTGGCGGGCGAAATTCTGCATGCCGTCGGTCATGGAGTCGAGACGGCTGAGCATGCGTCCCGCACCGTAGGCTGTGCAGGAGAGCGCGTCGTCCGCGACGTGCGCCTCAATGCCGGTGCGCTCGGTGACGAGGCGATCAATGCCGTACAGCAGGCTTCCGCCGCCGGACATGACGATGCCGTTTTCGGAGATATCCGCCACGAGCTCCGGCGGTGTGCGCTCGAGCACCATGTGAACGGTTTCGAGAATAGTCTCCGTCGGCTCGGCGAGCGCTTCGACCATTTCATCGGAATTGAGTGTAATGGTGCGCGGGAGGCCGGTCATCAGGCAGCGGCCCTTGACCTCTTCATAGCTGACTTCGGGGCGCTCCTTGACGCAGCCGATGCTCTTTTTGAGCTCTTCCGCCGTGCGCAGGCCGATGAGCAGGTTGTGCTTGCGCCGGACGTATTTGACGATTGCCTCATCAAACGCCTCGCCCGCCGTTTTGATGGATTCCGACTCAACCACGCCGTTGAGCGATACAACCGCCGCTTCCGTCGTTCCGCCGCCGATATCGATGATCATGTGGCCGTCCGGGCGGTTTACGTCGAGACCCGCGCCAACCGCCGTGGCAACCGCCGAGGGAACAAGATACACCTTGCGTCCGCCCGCTTCAATGACGGCGTTCACGATGGCACGCTCCTCCACGCCGGTGATGCTGCCCGGCACACACACGAGCACGCGCGAGCGGAACAGGCTGAAGCTTGTCACGCGGCGGATGAATTCGCGCAGCATTTCGCAGGTCATGTCGTAATCGGAAATGACGCCCGCAGAAATGGGGTGGACGGAGACGATGTTCGCCGGCGTGCGGCCGAGCATTCTCCGCGCATCCTCGCCAACTTTGAGCACACGGCCGGTCTGGCGATCCATCGCCACGACCGTCGGCTCACGCAGGCGGATGCCGCTTCCGGCAACATAAAGAATGGTCGTATCGGTACCGAGGTCGATGGCAATATCTTTTTCGATAATGGAGGACAGAATAGGCATAGTCAAATTCCCTTCAAAAGCGATTAAATTCTTCTGTTATTCTTCCCGGTGGCAGGCAAGCGCCGCGCCGCGGACGCTCTTTGCCCCGGCAGTCAGCAGCATGCGCGCGCATTCGGAAAGCGTGGAGCCGGTGGTGATGATATCGTCGATAAGCAGGATATCCTTCCCGCGCACCGCGTCCGCGGATCGGACAACGTAGCAGCCGGAGATGTTCGCCCGGCGCTCCTCCGGCGAGTGCAGCCGGGATTGCGGCGAAACGTCCCGCGATTTTCGCAGCAGCGGCACGGCTTTTGTTCCGAGAACCTCCGCCGCTGCTTCCGCAAGAATCTTCGCTTGATCATACCCGCGGCGGCGATAGCGCTTTGCGCTCAGCGGCACCCAGGAAATAAGATCAAAATCATCGATGCCGCGAGAGAGCATATCCTCGCCGAGCATACGGCCAAAAACCTTTCCGCGCGCCGGGGCGTTGCCAAATTTATACGTGAGAACGCCCTGCCGCACCGGCTCTTCGTAGTAAAAGGGCGCGGTGTAGGCGTGGACAAAGTCACAGGCTCGCTTTGTATCCGCCGTGCGCGGAAGCTTCCTGCGGCAGGTTTCGCATACGCCGTCCCCGCTTTTCTCCAAAATCGCACCGCAAAAGGCGCAGCGCGGCGGAAAGAAAAAGTCGAGAACAAGCTCTTTCAGGCTCATATCAAACCTCTCCGGCCAGGCGGGCGCGCAGCCCGCTGTACCGGCGCGTTTTGCGGCCGTTTTCGATCATGGCCTGCACGATTGCCGTTTCACCGACAACGACAAGAAGCTCTCTCGCGCGCGTGACGGCGGTATAGAGAAGGTCGCGGCTCAAAAGCCGCGCCGGGGCGCGTCCCGCGGCGAGCACAACGGCGCGGTACTCGCTGCCCTGCGCCTTGTGCACCGTGACGGCGAAGGCGTGATCGAGCTCGCCGAGTTGTTCAAAGGCGTACCACGCAAGCTTTTCGTCAAAATCGATCCAGATAAGCTCGCTTTCGGTGTCGATGCGCAAAATGGTGCCGAGATCGCCGTTAAAGATACCCGTTCCAACCTCGGGAGCCGAGCCGGGCGCGGCGTTTCCGGCCATGATCGCCTCGGCGTCACCGCCTTTACACCATACTATATCATAGTTGTTCCGGATTTGCATCACCCGATCGCCCTCCCGGAACACAGTTTCGCCAAAAATTTTTTCTTTTTTTCCGGGCGCTGGCGGATTGAGTGCCTGTTGTAAGCGCTCGTTGAGCGCGTAGGTGCCGGATTCGCCCTTGCGCGTCGGCGTGAGCACCTGGATATCGCCGGACGGGATGCCCATGCCGCGCGGCAGCCGCTCGCTGCAAAGCTCGGCCACGGTCGCTGCCAGCCGCTCGCCCGAGGGACGCTGCAAAAAGAAGAAATCGCCCTTATTTTCGCGCAGCTCCGGCGTTTCGCCGCGGTTGATGCTGTGCGCGTTGCGGATGATGCGGCTCTCCCCGCTCTGGCGGAAGATTTCCGTCAGGCGCACCGCCGCCACGGCGTGCGAGCGAAGCACATCGAGGAAAAAGCTCCCCGGCCCGACGCTCGGCAGCTGGTCGGCGTCGCCCACGAGCACAAGGCGGCAGCCCTTCGGCAGCGCCTTCAAAAGCGCCTGAATAAGCGTTATGTCAATCATCGAGCACTCATCAAGAATGACTGCCCCGCAGCGAAGCGGGTCACTCTCGTTCTTGCGGAACGTAAGCTCGTCCCCTTCAGCCGCCCACGCCGCACCAAGCAGGCGGTGGATGGTGTAAGCCTCCCGGCCCGTAAGCTCTGTCATGCGCTTGGCGGCGCGCCCGGTCGGCGCGGCGAGAAGGCAGTCGAGCTGCATATCGTCATAGAGACGCAGTATGGCCTGAATGATCGTCGTTTTGCCGGTGCCGGGGCCGCCGGTTACGGCGAGCAGCCGCCGCTCACAGGCGAGGCGGATGGCCTCCTTCTGCTGCGCAGCATAGCGCATACCGGTTTCCCACTCCAGTTCCGCGATACGCTCGTCCACGTTTTTCTTTGCCGGGACGGTATCCTGCGCCATGGCGCGGAGCGTTGCAGCGGTGTAGGTCTCGGCCTCGTACAGCCGCCGGAGATACACCGCGTTCACGCCCGCCACGACCTCCTGCACGATCTCGCCTTCGTCGGCGAGAACGTCGAGACATTCCTCGGCGGCCTCAGCCTCTACGCCGATGAGCTGCGCCGTAGCAGCAATGAGCTTTTCCCGCGGGAGGAAGCTGTGGCCGTTATTGAGGTTATGTACCATTTCAAAAATGAGCGCCGCGGCAATGCGCGGAGGACTATCCTCCTCAAAACCGAGCGAGAGCGCGAGAGCGTCCGCCTCGTCAAACTGCCCGCCGATGCGGTCGGATGCAATGACATAGGGGTTGGACTTCACGAGCTCGAGCGCGCCGTCGCCATAGAGCTTATAGAGCCGCATAGCGTATTCGGGCTTGAGGCCGTTCGCGGCAAGAAACTCCATCAAAAGGCGCATGCCGGTCTGGCGGCGGAACGTTTCGGAAATGTCCCGCGCGCGGCGCGCGCTGATGCCCTTGATCTCGGCGAGCTTCTCGGGGCTGTCGGACAAAATTTCCAGCGTGTGCGAACCGAAACGGTTCACGAGCACCGCCGCCGTTGCCGGGCCGATGCCGCGCACCGCGCCGGAGGCGAGGTATTCATAGATGTGCTTCTCCCCCACCGGCAGCGAACGCATGGCCGAGGACGCTTTGAACTGCTCGCCATGGCTCGGATGGCGCTCCCACGCGCCCTCGACCGTTAAGCCCTCGCCGGGCGCGGCGAACGGCAGACAGCCCACAACCGTCACCGGCTCGTCGCCGCCGACATCCAGACGCAGAACGGTGTAGCCGTTCTCCTCGTTCTGGAAGATCACGCTTTTTACGGTTCCGATGAGCTGTAAGGAGCTGCGGAGTTCGTTTGCTTCGTCCATAGTGTCACATTCCCCTGTCCCAGCGATAAACGCCGGGCAATTTCTCTCGTTTCTTCGTCCATGCCGTCGTCGAGCAGCACGATTTTTCCAAAAAGTACGCCGTCATTGATGAGCCATAAAAGGCCGTCCACCGTTGCTTCCAGCTCCGGCGATGCGCCGGACACGCGCAGGACGATTTCCAGGCTCTGCCCCTTTCCGCGGCACACGGGCGTGAGCATCACGCCGCGCAGCTTCCAGCAGAGAAAGAGCACCGCCGCTGCGATCAGAAACGCCAGGATCCATTTTCCCATACCGCCATCCCTCCGGTATATCCTATGAGAGGCGGCGGGGAAAGGTTCACTTGCTGTAACGTTCCAATGCCGGTTTTAAAAATTCGCCCGTAAAGCTCGCACTGCACGCGGCGCATTCCTCCGGCGTACCGGTGAATACGATCTCCCCGCCGCCGTCGCCGCCCTCGGGGCCGAGGTCGATGATGTGGTCGGCGCATTGGATCACATCGAGATTGTGCTCGATGACGATCACCGTATTGCCCGCATCCACGAGCCGCTGCAGCACCTCCACAAGCTTGTGGACGTCTGCCATATGCAATCCGGTCGTCGGCTCGTCAAGGATATATACCGTGCGGCCGGTATCGCGGCGGGAGAGCTCGGTGGCGAGCTTGACGCGCTGTGCCTCGCCGCCGGAGAGCGTCGGCGAGGACTGGCCAAGACGCACGTATCCGAGGCCGACATCCATGAGCGTCTGCAGCTTCGGAACGAGCTTCGGCTGATTCTCAAAGAACGTGAGCGCTTCCTCGACAGTCATATCAAGCACTTCGGCAATGTTTTTGCCCTTGTAGCGCACCTCGAGCGTTTCGCGGTTATACCGCTTGCCCTTGCACACATCGCACGGGACAAACACGTCCGGCAGGAAGTGCATTTCGATCTTCAACAGGCCGTCGCCGGAGCAGGCTTCGCAGCGTCCGCCGCGGACGTTGAAGGAAAACCGTCCCGGCCCATAGCCGCGGAGCGCGGCGTCCTTCGTGGAGGCGAAAATGTCGCGAATGTCGTTAAAGAGGCCGGTATACGTTGCAGGGTTGCTCCGCGGCGTGCGGCCGATGGGCGTCTGGTCAATGGCGATGACTTTATCGACATTTTCCAGCCCGTCCACGCCCGCGCATTTGCCAGGGCGCACCTTTGTGCGCATTTTCTCCGAGGCGAGCGTTTTATACAGCACTTCGTTCACGAGCGAGGATTTGCCGGAGCCGGACACGCCGGTCACGCAGATAAACTCGCCAAGCGGGAACGAAACATCGATATTCTTGAGGTTATTCTCCGTCGCGCCGCGCACGGTGATATACTGGCCGTTTCCCTTTCGGCGCATGCCGGGCAGGGGAATACGCTTGCGGCCGCTCAAATAATCGCCGGTGATGCTGCGCGGCTCGGCACAGATATCCGCAACACTCCCCTGCGCCACAACCTCGCCGCCGTGGACGCCCGCGCCGGGGCCGATGTCCACAATATAGTCCGCCGCGCGCATGGTGTCCTCATCGTGCTCAACGACGATGAGCGTGTTGCCCATGTCGCGCAGGTTCTTCATGGTTTTTAAAAGCTTCGCGTTGTCGCGCTGGTGCAGTCCGATGCTCGGCTCATCGAGGATATAGAGAACACCCATGAGCGAGGAGCCGATCTGCGTAGCCAGGCGGATGCGCTGCGCCTCGCCGCCGGAGAGCGTTGCCGCGGCGCGCGAGAGCGTGAGATACTGCAGACCAACGCTCTGCAAAAAGCCAAGACGGCTGCGGATTTCTTTAATAATGCGCCCGGCGATCATCGCCTGCATATCGCTCAGCTGCGGTTCGAGCGTATCGAGGAAGCGGAGGCATTCCGTTACGGGAAGGTCACAGAACTCGGAGATGTTCATCCCGCCGACGGTGACGGCGAGAACTTCCTTCCGCAGGCGGCGGCCGCCGCAGTCCGGGCAGGGCGTTTCCGCCATGCATTGCTCGATCTCCGCGCGCATGGCAGGGCTCTGCGTTTCGCGGTAGCGGCGTTCAAGATTGGCCGCGATGCCCTCAAACGGCTGATAGAGCGTGCCTTTGCCGCGCTGCTGGTCATAGTGGAGCGTCAGCTTCTCGCCGCCCGTGCCGTAGAGGATGACCTTGCGCGCCTCCTCCGGCAGGTCGCGGATGGGCGCATCAAGGCTGAAATGGTACTTTTTCGAGAGCGCTTCAAAGTACATGCGCGAGATCGTGTCGCCGCGGACGTTGTTCCAGCCGGAGGCCACGATGCCGCCGCCGAGAATGGAGAGCGCCGGGTTTGGCATGATGAGTTCGGGATCCACGCGAAGCTGCGTGCCGAGACCGGTGCAGCTCGGGCAGGCGCCGTAAGGGTTATTGAACGAGAATGCGCGCGGCGAGAGCTCCTCAATGGAAATGCCGCAGTCCTCGCAGGCGTAGTTCTGCGAGAATGTGAGCTCGCGTCCCTCCGCCGGAAGATCGACCGTCACAAGTCCGCCCGTGAGCGAAGACGCCGTTTCAATCGAGTCCGTCAGACGGCGGCGGATGTCCGGCTTCATCACGAGACGGTCAACGACGATCTCAATGCGATGCTTTTTATTCTTATCGAGCTCAATGGTCTCGGAAAGGTCGTAAAGATTTCCGTCCACGCGCACGCGGACATAACCGCTTTTGCGGGCGTCCTCAAAGATTTTGGCGTGCTCGCCCTTTTTGCCGCGGATAACCGGGGCGAGGATCTGAAGTCTTGTGCCCTCCGGCAGCGCCGTCACCTGATCGATGATCTGGTCGATGGTCTGCTGGCGGATCTCCTTGCCGCACTTCGGGCAATGCGGGATGCCGATGCGCGCCCAAAGAAGGCGGAGATAATCGTAAATTTCCGTCACGGTGCCGACGGTCGAGCGCGGGTTGCGGCTCGTTGTTTTCTGGTCAATGGAGATGGCGGGCGAAAGGCCGTCAATATAGTCCACATCCGGCTTTTCCATCTGGCCGAGGAACATGCGCGCATACGAGGAAAGGCTCTCGACGTAACGGCGCTGGCCTTCGGCATAAATTGTGTCGAAAACGAGCGTGGATTTGCCCGAACCGGAAATGCCGGTGAATACCACAAGCTTATCGCGCGGAATTTCCAGCGTGATGTCTTTTAAATTGTTCTGGCGTGCGCCCTTGATGTAAATGGTGTCTCTCACAGTGTGCCTCTTTAGAAGAAAGAAATTATCAAGCATTTTATTATACTTTATTTTATTATTGCTTTCAAGAGAAATCGCATTCGGAAAAAAATGAAAAAAATCCGGAAAAAGTGCTTGACAAATTCGCAGATTTTTCGTATACTGACAAAGCCTTGAGGCCGAGTAGTTCAGTCGGTTAGAACGCTAGCCTGTCACGCTAGAGGTCGAGGGTTCAAGTCCCTTCTCGGTCGCCACCATGCCCCCTTCACCGGGGGCATGACTTATGCTGTTATAGCTCAGTCGGTAGAGCGCATCCTTGGTAAGGATGAGGTCCCCAGTTCGAATCTGGGTAACAGCTCCAGAAACCTCTGAAATCTTCGGATTTCAGAGGTTTTTTGTTTTTTCCCTGTCTTTTTGCTGTGCCATGCTGTCTGCTTGTTGCTATTTCTTTCCGTGCGGAGTATAGTTATGTTTTGCAAAAAAAGGAACCGATTGGGAGGTCAATCATGAAAAAGACTCTGACCCTTCTTCTGGCTTTCGTCATGGCGCTGTCGCTCTGCGGCTGCGGAAAGACGGAGGCGGCGAAAAATGTGGAGGCGAGCATTGATGCGCTCCTCGCCACGGAAAACGCCGGCAGCGCGGAAATCGCCGAGGTGAAGGCCGCCTACGACGCGCTCACGGCAGACGAACAGAAAACCGTGAAAAATTACAGCGATTTTGTAACGTTCCGCGATAAGCATTACGAAACGGCGCTTGTGGGGACATGGTATCCGTTTTCGCTGGCGCTGCAGACGCCCGAGTACATTTATAACCCCCGCTATTCCATCACGCTGAAGGACGACATGACATGCGTCACCGCCAACGCGGACTATTCGTCCGTCTCCGGCGCATGGGAGATCAGCCAGGGCGAACTGATCCTTCAGGGCATCAGCGGCTTGCGTACCGAGACCTGGGGCGCAAGCCGGTCTGAGGATCATCTCACGCTCCAGATCGAGTATACTGACGGAAAGGATCAAATCATCTTTGAGGGTAGCGATGTCTATTACCAGTTGGATGATTATCTTGCCTCGCTCGAAGGAATCGTCCTGGACATCGACTGCGCCAAGGACGATTTGAGCCAGTATCTCGGTTTCACGTCCTATACGATCCCGATGGTGGATCAATGGGGCGCAAGTACCGGCGGCTTTTCCGAAAGCGTGTGTCTGAAAAATCTTCTGTACGAGCAGGGCTGGACGTATATCGGAACGAGCCAGGATATTCTTATTGAGGTGCTGTACCCTGAGTATACGGTATATTCCGAATCGGACGGCTCGACCTATGAGACAGAAAACAACGCAGGGAGCTTTACCGTATCGTTCAATCCTTTCGAGGCGGGCGGCGGCATAGATCTGAAATATTCGGATCCTCTTTATCCATACACATACACAACCGATCTGACGCCGGATTCTTTTTCCTTCGGCCGCGCCAAAGGGCACATCTATTTTCTCAACAGCAAATACGTAAAAGATGTGCACAAGAGTGAAAACGGATTACGGATCCTGGATCTGGATATAACTGACAGCACCAGTTTTCTCGGCAACGAGCTCATTTACGCCGGAACTTGGACGGACTATAATTGGGAATATTGAATTTCATGGGAGCGGGAAAAATCCGCTCCCGTTTCTTTTGCGCACCGTTTCCGGGCGCGCCGGTTGCGGCGGCAGGAAAAACGTGCTAAATTATACGTATACATTCACAGGGAGGGATGCTGAAAATGGACATATCGGGTCTTTATCGCCAATGGCTGGAAAAGACAGCGGGCGTTGAGGCGCTGCACGCGGAGCTTCTGGCCATCCGCGGCGACGATGCCGCCATCGAGGATCGGTTTTACCGCGAGCTGGAATTTGGTACCGGCGGGCTGCGCGGCGTGCTCGGCGCGGGCACGAACCGTATGAACGTATTTACCGTCGGCAAGGCTACGCAGGGCTATGCCAATTATCTCAAAGCACACTTTGCCGCCCCCTCCGTTGCCATCGCCTACGACAGCCGCATCAACTCCCGGCTTTTTGCCGAAACCGCGGCGGGCGTTTTTGCCGCCAACGGCGTGCGCGTGCATCTCTACGATCATCTCATGCCGACACCCTCGCTCTCGTTTGCGGTGCGCGACCTTCGCTGCTCCGGCGGCGTTGTCGTCACGGCGAGCCACAACCCGGCCAAATACAACGGCTACAAGGTCTATGGCCCCGACGGCTGCCAGATCACAACGGAGGCCGCCAAAGCCATTCAGGAGGAGATTAACCGCGTTGATCCGTTTGCGGACGTTCACGCGCTCGGTTTTGCCGAAGCACTCACCGCGGGCAGCGTTTCTTATATTGGCGAGGACACAATTAACCGCTATCTTGCCGCCGTGGGAACAGCCTCCGTGCTGCCGCCGGACGTTTCCCGGGACGCCTCCATCGTCTACACGCCGCTCAACGGCACGGGCATTTCCTGCGTGCCGCGCTGCC
>CAVIVK010000033.1:0-5539 GCA_963645975.1 Bifidobacteriaceae bacterium
GTTCCTTTTGCAGGCGAATCCCGGTCTTTCGCGCTACATCACCGAGCGCATCGGCGACGGCTGGATCGAGCAGCCCGAGAAGCTCGAAGGGCTTCTCGCCTACGCGGACGACACCGAGTCGCTGCGCGAGCTTGCCAAAGTAAAGCTTGCGGCAAAGAAAAAGCTCTGCGATTATATCGCGCGCGATTTCGGCATCGCGTGCAACCCCGACGGGCTCATTGACGTGCAGGTAAAGCGTATCCACGCCTACAAGCGCCAGCTTCTGAACGCCTTTAAAATTCTTGCGCTCTACGACCGGCTCAAGGACGACCCCTGCGCGAAGGTCCCGCCGAGCACGTTCGTTTTTGCCGGCAAGGCCGCGCACAGCTATGCCTTTGCCAAGGAAAGCATTCGCTTTGTGTGCGCCGTGGCCGATCTTGTGAACGCCGATCCGGTGGTGAGCCGCCGGATGAAGGTCGTATTTATGGAGAATTTCGGCGTAACGATGGGGCAGCGCATTTACCCCGCCGCCGATATTTCCGAGCAGATTTCCACCGCCGGCAAGGAAGCGAGCGGCACCGGCTGCATGAAGTTCATGATGAACGGCGCCGTGACGCTCGGCACGCTCGACGGCGCGAACGTGGAAATCCGCGACCGCGTCGGCGCGGAGAACATTTCGATCTTCGGTCTCACGAGCGAGGAGACCGAGCGCTTCACCACGCAGGGTGGCTACAACGCCCGCGAATGCGCCGAAAACAATCCGGTACTCGCGCGCGTGCTTGCCCACCTTACGGACGGCTCGCTCGGCAGCAAGTTCTGGGATCTCGAGGACGCGCTGCTCAAGTATAACGACGAATTTTTCGTCCTGCGCGACTTTGCGCCGTATCTCGCGGCGTGGGACGCTCTCGCCGGAGAAACCGGCAATCTCTCCTTCCAGCGCAAGGCGCTCGTGAACATTGCAAAGTCCGGCTGGTTTTCCAGCGACCGCGCCGTCGCCGAGTATGTGAGCGACATCTGGAAAATTCGATAATCAAACAAACCCCACTCCGTTGAGGGGTTTGTTTGAGGGGATAGCGGCTCGCCGCAGCGCACTCGCTTGCGCTCGCACGTTTGCGAGCCGAGAGGAATTTTCTCCGACGCACATGTCGCCGGAGAAAATGATCCCATTTATTTGCTCCTGCGGGAGCAAACTCTGCGAGGCATCCACATCCTTCGCGTTAAGATTTAAGATACTATGAACTATGATACTTAGGGAGGTACTTGTCCATGCGAAAAAAGGAATGCGTAGCCATGCTCCTGGCGGGCGGCCAGGGCAGCCGTCTGGGTGTTCTGACGGAGAAGATCGCCAAGCCCGCCGTGTCGTTCGGCGGGAAATACCGCATGATCGATTTTTCCCTTTCCAACTGTGTCAACTCCGGCATCGACACCGTCGGCGTGCTGATCCAGTATAAGCCGTCGCTGCTCAACCGGTATCTCGGCACGGGCGCGGCGTGGGATCTCGACGCCGCCTGGGGCGGCGTGCACATCCTCCCGCCGTACGCCACGCAGACCGGCGGCGAATGGTACGAAGGCACCGCCGACGCCATTTACCATAACATCGACTTTCTCGACGGCTACGACCCCGAGTATGTCATTATCCTCTCCGGCGACCATCTCTACCAGATGGATTACAACCTGATGCTTGACTTCCACAAGCTCATGGGCGCCGATCTCACCGTTGCGGTCAAGACCGTGCCGTGGGAGGAGGCAAGCCGCTTCGGCATCATGTCCGTCGATCAGGACATGCGCATCACGCGCTTTGCCGAAAAGCCGAAGGAGCCGGAGAGCAATCTTGCCTCCATGGGCATTTACATTTTCACCTGGCCGGTGCTGCGCGCGGCGCTCCTTGCCGACCACGCGGACGAGCACAGCGACAAGGACTTCGGCAAAAACATCATCCCGACGCTGCTCGGCCAGGGCAAAAACCTCTTCGCCTATCAGTTCTCCGGCTACTGGAAGGACGTCGGCACGATCCCGAGCTACTACTCCACGCAGATGGAGCTGCTTGGGGAAAACGCCGAGTTCCGTCTGCACGATACGCGCATGCACATCCTCTCCAACTTCAACGAGCACCCCTCCCACTTCATCGGCGGGGAGGGCCGCGTGGAGCACAGCATGGTCTGCAACGGCTGCGAGATCCACGGCGAGGTATATAACTCCATCCTCTCCCCCGGCGTCACGGTGGAAAAGGGCGCGGTGGTGCGCGACTCCATTCTGCTCCCGGAATCGACCGTCGGCGAGGGCGCGCGCGTTGAGCGCACGATCCTCAACGAGAACGCCTCCATCGCTGCCAACGCGAGCGTCGGAGCGCCGGGCAAGATCACCGTCATCGGCGAGAACGCCGTGATGGAAGTGGACGTTTGATTTAAGGGAGGGAACATTATGAACCGCACAATCGGCCTTATTTCCACCAACTATTCCGTCCCCGGCTTCGGCTCCGTTACCGAGGAACGCCCGGCGGCGAGCATCCCGTTCGGCGGGCGCTACCGCCTGCTCGACTTTGCTTTGAGCAACATGGTGAACTCCCGCATCCAGACCGTGGGACTCGTCACGCCGTATTTCTATCGCAGCATCATGGACCACGTCGGCGCGGGCAAGCCGTGGGACCTCTCCCGCAAGGAGGGCGGTCTTTACATTCTGCCCGGCACGGTGTTCGGCTTCCACGAGCAGAACGCACGTTTCCTTTTCCGCGATCTGCTGCACAACATGGAATATCTCCGTCAGGGCGACGGCGACTATATTCTCGTGAGCTCCGGCACGCTCGTGGCGAACATCGACTATCAGCCGATGATCGCCAAGCACGAGCTGGAGGGCAAGCCCGTCACGCTGCTCTATAAGAAAATGCAGCCGGGCGAAAAGCGCCCGGGGCGCTATCTCACGCTCGACGGCGGCATCGTCACCGGCATCCACCGCGGCGAGGAGGGCGAAAACCTCCTGCTCGACAGCTTCATCGCCGATAAATCGTTCCTGCTGCGCATGGCACGCGACTATGCCGCGCTCGACTATATGGATTTCCTCGACATCCTCACCCACGTCCTGCCGGAGGTTGCCGTCGGCTGCTATGCCTTTGACGGCTACGTTGCGTTCATGGACGGCATGGAGGACTATTTCCGCGCCAGCATGGATCTGCTCGACAGCGGCATCCGCCGCGAGCTCTTCCAGCCCGACCGGCAGATCCGCACCAAGGCGCACGACACCCCGCCCGCGCTCTACGCTCCCGGTTCGGCGGTAAAGAACTCCGTCATGACCGCCGGAAGCGTCATTGAAGGCAGCGTGGAAAATAGCGTCTGCTTCCGCAATGTGCGCATCGAAAAGGGCGCGGTCGTCCGCAATTGCGTGCTGATGGAAAAATGCGTCGTCAAGGCGGGCGCGCGGCTCGAAAATGTGGTGTGCGATAAGAACGTCACCGTTTCGGCGGGCGCGGTCGTCTGCGGCACGGCGGAGCATCCCTGCGTGCTGGCGAAAGGCGGCGTTGTATGAAGGAAAAGCTGCGCGTTCTCTTTGCTGCGTTTGAAGCCGCTCCGTTCATGAAGACCGGCGGTCTTGGCGACGTGGCGGCGTCTCTCCCCGGCGCGGTGCAATGCCCGACGATCGAGATGCGCGTCGTGCTGCCGAAGCTCCGTCAGATCCCGGCCGAGTATCAGGAGAAGATGAAGTTTTTGTGCTCCTTCTATGTCCCGCTCGGCTGGCGCAGCCAGTACTGCGGGCTCTTTGAGCTGCGGCGCGGCGGCGTTACGTGGTATTTTCTCGATAACGAGTATTACTTCGGGCGCGACGGCGCTTACGGCTATTTTGACGACGGCGAGCGCATGGCGTTTTTTGCCAAGGCCATCTGTGAGTGCTGCCGGTATCTGCCGGACTTTTTCCCGAACGTTCTGCATTGCAACGACTGGCACACGGCGCTCGCGCCGGTGTTTCTGCGCGAGCAATACCGCTACGCCCCCGGCTACAGCGACATCCGCACCGTGTTCACGATCCACAATCTCAAATTCCAGGGGCAGTATGACCCCCACGTCCTCAGCGACATTCTCGGCTTGGACGGCGTTGCCGCGGCGCGCAACCAGCTTCTGCGCGACGACGGCAAATGCGTCAACTACCTCGCCGGCGCCGTCAGCTACTCCGACCGCATCACGACCGTCAGCCCCACGTATGCCAAGGAAATCTGCACGCCGTATTTCGGCGAGGGCTTGCAGGATCTCTTCCTGCGGCGGCACGACATTCTCTCCGGCATTCTAAACGGCATTGATACCGCTTCTTACGATCCCGCGAAGGACAAGGCGCTCGTACACAACTACACCGACCCCGACGGCAAAGCGGAAAATAAGAAAGCTTTGCAGGAAGAGCTCGGTCTCACGGTCGATCCGGAGGTCCCCCTTTGCGTGTGCGTCAGCCGTCTCACAGAGCAGAAGGGCTTCGATCTTCTCAACGCCGTGGCGGAGGAAATGCTCTCGTGCGCGCAGATCGCCGTGCTAGGCACGGGCGACCGCGCCTATGAGGATTACTACCGCGCGCTCGAGGCGCGCCACCCCGGCCGGTTCAGCGCCCAGATCCGTTTTTCCGAGCCGCTCTCGCGCCGGATGTACGCCGGGGCGGACATTTTCCTTATGCCCTCGCGCTTTGAGCCGTGCGGCCTGAGCCAGATGATCTCCATGCGCTACGGCACCGTGCCCGTCGTGCGGCAGACCGGCGGTCTCGCCGACAGCGTGGAGCCCTACAACCGCTACACCGGCGAGGGTACCGGCTTCGGCTTTTTGAACTTCAACGCCCACGAGCTGCTCTTCACGACGCAGGAGGCCTGCCGTCTGTACACCGAAAGCCCCGTTGCGTGGGGCAATCTCGCCGCGCAGGGCATGGCGTGCGACTTCTCCTGGCGCGCGAGCGCGCGCGAATACCGCAAGCTTTACCGAGGTCTTTTCACATGATCGTACACGAATCCAGAAACAGCGCCTTCCGCCGTCCGTTCGGCGCCGCCGAAGCCGGGACGGAGGTGTATCTTGCCGCGGAGAAGGCGGGCGCGCCGGACATGACGCTCCGGCTGCACCCGTTCACGGGCGAGGATACGCTCCTCCCCATGGTTTCCGAGGGCGGCGGGCGGTTTTCCGTCACGGTGACGCTGCCCGAAACGCCCTGTGTGCTCTGGTACTCGTTCCGCACCGAGGACGATGAGACGTGCGCCTGGCAGATCACGGTATACAAAAAAGCCGCCGTCCCTGACTGGTGGAAGGACGGCGTCGTCTATCAGATTTTCCCCGACCGGTTCGCCCGCGAGCGCGATTGGACGCCGCACGAGCCGGAGAAGCGCCGCGGCACGCACCGCTTTCTCGTGCGCGACTGGGATACGCCGGTGTTTTACCCCCGCGCGGAAAACGGGGACGTCTCCTCGTGGCCGTTCTGGGGCGGGACGCTCCGGGGCATTGAGGAAAAGCTGCCGTATCTCGCCTCGCTCGGCGTCACGGTCTTGTACCTGAACCCGATCTTCGAGGCCGCGAGCAACCACCGGTATGATACGGCGGACTATACC
>CAVIVK010000034.1:0-2638 GCA_963645975.1 Bifidobacteriaceae bacterium
GGCCGCGCCGGTGCGGTGCAGAGCGTCAAGATGGTCATCTACATCGTGCTGCCCATGGTGCTCGCGAGCATTCTCGATCCCATCATCATCCGCGCCGTTGCGCTTGAGCCGACGGCGGAAATTCTCGCCAAATACCCGAGCTACGCGGGGAGCTATCTCTATCCCTACGAGCTCTTCCTCGGCGCGGCGATCGCCGCAATATTCATTTTCCTGCCCGCCTCCGCTGTGCGGCGGGATGCCAAGCGCCTGCGCGCGCAGAAACTTCAGGAGATCAATACATGACGATGCTGACAAAATGGGGCGCGGCGATCGACCGCGAGCACCCTCTGCCGGAATATCCCCGCCCGCAGCTGCGGCGGGAGAGCTTTCTCAATCTCAACGGCATTTGGGACTATGCCGTCACGGCGTCCGGCGAGGAGCCGGAGGTATGGGACGGCGAGATCGTCGTGCCGTTCTCGCCGGAAGCGCCGCTCTCCGGCGCCGAACGCGGCCCGGCGAAGGACGAACGCCTCCACTACCGTCGGAGCTTTACGCTGCCGGAGGGCTTTCAAAAAGCGCGCGTGCTGCTGCACTTCGGCGCGGTGGATCAGATCGCGGAGGTGTTCGTAAACGGCGTTTCCACCGTGAAGCACGCCGGAGGGTACTGGCCGTTTTCCGCGGACATCACTCCCCTGCTGCGCGAAGGAGAAAACGTCCTTCGCGTAACGGTGCGCGACAATGCCGACGATCCCACATTTGCTTACGGCAAGCAGCGCTATAAGCGCGGCGGCATGTGGTACACCGCGCAGAGCGGCATCTGGCAGACGGTATGGCTGGAGAGCGTGCCGGAGGTCTATGTAAAGAGCCTTCGCATCACGCCGGAGTTTGACGCCGCGCGCGTGCGCATCGAGCTGGAGACCGCAGGCGAGAGCGCCGCCATCACGTGCGACGTGCGCGGCGCGGACGGCTCCTTCGTCGCCGGAAGCTGGGCAAAGGACGGCGTATGCGTCGTCCCCCTGCCAGGCTTTCACGCCTGGACGCCGGACGATCCCTATCTCTACACGCTGGATATCACCTGCGGCGAGGATCATGTGGAGAGCTATTTTGCCATGCGCAAGTTCTCCTATGTGGAGCTGGGCGGCCACAAGGTGTTCGGCTTGAACAATGCCCCGCTCTTCCACAACGGCCTGCTCGACCAGGGGTACTACCCTGACGGGCTTCTCACGCCGCCCTCGGACGAGGCGATGGTGCACGACATTGAAACCATGAAGCGCTGCGGCTTCAACATGCTGCGCAAGCACATAAAGATCGAGCCGCTGCGCTGGTACTATCATTGTGACCGGCTCGGCATGATCGTATGGCAGGACATGGTTTCCGGCGGACAGCCGTACAGCTTTCTCCATGTTTCCGCGCTGCCGACGCTCGGCAAGGTCGATTTCCCGGACAAGGACTCGAAGCCCTATGGCCGGAGCGGCATGCTCTCCCGCGCGCGTTTTCGCCGCGAGATGGCGGACACGGTGCGGCTTCTCTATAACTGCCCGTGCATCGCGCTCTGGACGGTGTTCAACGAGGGCTGGGGACAGTTTGACGCGCTGGACATGGCGATGGAGCTCAAAAAGCTTGACGCCACGCGCTTTATTGACCACGCGAGCGGCTGGCAGGATCAGGGCTACGAGGAGATGAAGAGCCGCCATATCTACTTCCGCCCCGTGAAGCTCAAGAATGACGGGCGCGCGCTCGCGCTCACGGAGTACGGCGGGTACATTCTCGCCGTGGACGGCCACCGCTGGACGGACAAGGTGTTCGGCTACCGCATCTGCCGCGACGGCGCGGCGCTTGCGCGGGATTATGAAAAGCTCATGCGCGAACAGGTGCTGCCGCACATCCGCCGCGAGGGGCTGACTGCGGCGGTGTATACGCAGATCACAGACGTGGAGGAAGAGCTCAACGGCCTTATGACCTACGACCGCGAAGTGCTGAAAATCCCGGAGGAAACGCTTCGGGAGATCAACGAATCGCTGAAATTTGAGCCGTAGAGTGTACATACATCTGCTGTGCTTGCTGTTCGTCTTTTCCACGATGGTAAGCGCCGCCTTGTCTGTGAATGAGCGAAACGGACGGCAGAGCCGCACGTGCTTGTCAATCGACGCAAAACAAATGCTACGACAAAAATGGGGGGGCAGCTAAATGAAAATTGATGTAATGACCACAGATGACATTCAAAGTGTAATCCCTCTATATATCAATTACTACAACAAACATGAAGGTGGTTGCTGGACGGAAGAAACTGCCCAGCGCCGCATTTCACAGGTAATAACGATAAGCGATTCTTATTCCCTAATAATACGTGATGATGAAAATAATGCTATTGGTTTTGTGATGGGGTACTTCAAGCAATACGATGATATTATTGGTTATACCTTGGAGGAAATCATCATTGCATACGAACATCAGCACGAAGGGTTTGGAACATTTCTTTTGAAAGAGCTTGAAACCCGTGTCAGAGAAAAAGGTGCGTCCTGCGTTGAGCTTCAAGCTGTTAAGGACGATTTGCACGAGCAGTATTATGGAAAAGCCGGTTATAGGGATGCAGTAAATTTTGTGATGAAAGTTAAATGGTTTGAATGAAGCGTCGATTAACAAGGGCACGCACGTCGGA
>CAVIVK010000035.1:0-13960 GCA_963645975.1 Bifidobacteriaceae bacterium
CGCGCGGCTCTCCGATCTCGTGGTTGTGGTGGATGGCTCGAAGCAGACGCTGGCGGGAAGTCTGCCGAACCCGTTCTTCTGACAAGCAGGCCGTTTCCTACCGCGCTTTGTTCATCGCCGGCCCGTCCGAAAAGGGCAAGGAACTGCAGGACAAGGTCAATGCCGGTGAAGAACTCACCTGGGATGACCTCAACGGCGCCAACTGGAGCGTCATGGGCACCACCTCTCCCGCCGGTTACATTTACCCCGCACTCTGGCTCCAGGATCGCTACGGTAAGGGCATCTCGGATCTCACCAACGCCGTGCAGTCTGATTCCTATGCCAGCGCGTTTGCCCGCCTCGCCTCCGGCCAGGTTGATGTTCTCGTGACCTATGCCGACGCCCGCCGCGACTATGCCGAGCGCTGGAACAGCGAGTTCGGCCGTGAAGCCTCCATCTGGGAGGAGACCGGCGTCATCGGCGTCACCGCCCCCATCTACAACGACACCATTTCCGTGAGCAAGAACTCCGACATCATGGATGCCGACCTGATCGCCGCGCTGCAGCAGGCGTTCATCAACATCGGCAACACTGATGCCGGCAAGCAGGTCATCGCCATCTACAGCCACAACAGCTACCAGGTTGCGCAGTCCTCCGACTACGACAACGAACGCGCCGCGCAGAAGCTCATCCAGGAGCTTACTGCCGCCAACTGAGACACTTTCCCAACTGCGGGGAGGACGGCACAGCATCAAACCTTCCGCTGTGCTGCCCTCCCCGCGCGCCATATAGAAAGAGGAGTCCGTATGATTGTATTTGACCACGTTTCCAAGGTTTATCCCAACGGCACGGTTGGATTGGACGATGTAGATCTCACGATTGCCGACGGCGAGTTCGTCGCCATCATCGGCCGCTCCGGCGCGGGCAAGTCCACGCTGCTGCGCTCCGTGAACCGCATGCACCAAATCACCTCCGGCACGCTCACGGTGAACGGAACGGATGTGAGCTCGCTCTCCGGCAAGAGCCTGCGGCGCTTCCGCCGCGGCATCGGCATGGTGTTCCAGTCGTTCAATCTTGTGACGCGCACGAGCGTCATCCAGAACGTTCTGGCCGCGTGCGTGCCGGATATGCCGTTCTGGCGCGTGCTGCTCGGCGCGTTCCGGAAAGCGGATAAGATCAAGGCGCTGGAATCGCTCGATAAGGTCGGCATTCTCGATAAGGCGTATATGCGCGCCGACCAGCTCTCCGGCGGCCAGCAGCAGCGCGTGGCGCTTGCGCGCACGCTCACGCAGGATCCGAAGATCATCCTGGCCGACGAGCCGGTCGCGGCGCTCGATCCCGTCACCGCCAAGCAGGTCATGCAGGACTTCGTGCGCATCAATAAGGACATGGGCATCACGATCTTGCTGAACATCCACCACGTGGAGCTGGCGCTGGAGTATGCCGACCGCATCATCGGCATCCGCGCGGGCAAGATCGTCTACGACGGGCCGTCCGCCAACGTTGACAAGGATGTGCTCGCCGCGATCTACGGCGAGGACGAAACGGAGGAGCCGGCATGAGCCTCTACGACCGCGTGTTCAAGCCCCGCACCTACACGCTCTCCGACGGCACGGTTGTGAAGGAAAAGCGCAGCCGCGCGCCGATCGTCATTCTCATCGTTTTGGTGCTCGGTGCAATCTCCGTGCGCGTGACGGGGTTTGATTTTGCCGTGCTCGTAAAGCGCGGCAGCAAGTTCTTTGATATCCTCAAGGCCATGTTCCCGCCGAACACCGCCTATCTCTCCAAAATCTGGACGCCGCTGTGGGATACGATCAAAATGTCGTTCCTCGGCTCGTTCGTCGGCGCGGTGCTGGCCATCCCGTTCGCCATTGCCGCGGCAAGCAATATTGTGACGAACCGCGTTGTTGTATTCATCGTGCGGCTCTTCCTGAGCCTCGTCCGCACGCTGCCGACGCTCGTGTGCGCGCTGATCGCCACGTATATCTTCGGCCTCGGCACGATGGCCGGTACGTGCGCCATTGCCGTTTTCACGTTTGCCTATGTCGGCAAGCAGCTCTTTGAGATCATCGAAACGGTCGATATGGGGCCGTATGAGGCGATGGAGGCGCTCGGCGCAACGCGCCTGCAGGCCTTCACGACCGCCGTGTTCCCGCAGGTGCTGCCGACGTATCTTTCCGTGTCCCTCTTCTGTCTGGAGGGCAACGTGCGCTATGCGTCCATCCTCGGCTACGTGGGCGCGGGCGGTCTCGGCCTTATCATGAACGAGAAGATCGGCTGGCGCGAGTATGACAGCCTCGGCATGATCCTCATCGTTCTTTTCGTGACCGTCATCGTCATTGAGGCGCTCAGCCATTGGCTGCGCAAGCGCCTGACCTGAGGGGGGACGAGCTATGGACAAGAAAATTCTCAAGGCTTACGAATCTGCGCCGAAAACGTGGATTTGGCAGCTTTTGGCGGCGTTTATCGTCGCGTGCCTGCTCGCATGGTCGGGCAGCGCCGTCCGCGTGAGCAACCCCACCGGCAACGGCCTTGCCGTGGCGGGGAACATCCTCTCCGGCATTTTCCATCCGTCGGGAAAGCTTCTCTTTACGCTCGGCACGAACGGCGTGCCGTATCTGCTGCTCGAAACGTTCTGCATCGCGTTTCTCGGCACAATCGTCGGTGCCGTCATCTCGCTGCCGCTGGCGTTTCTTTCGGCAAGCAATCTTGTGCCGAAGCCGGTCGCGCTCATCGGGCGCACCGTGATCGCCGCCATCCGCACGATCCCGGCGTTCGTCTACGGTCTCATGTTCATCCGCGTCACCGGCCCCGGGCCGTTCGCGGGCCTTCTTACGATGTCGCTCTGCTCGATCGGCATGGTGACGAAGATGTTTATTGAAAGCATCGAGGATCTCGACAAGCGCATTCTCGAATCGCTCGACGCCGCCGGATGCACCACGTTCCAGAAAATCCGCTACGGCATCCTGCCGCAGCTCACCGCGGACTTTACCTCCACGATCATCTACCGCTTTGACATGAATCTGCGCGACGCCACGGTCCTCGGTCTCGTCGGCGCGGGCGGCATCGGCGCGCCGCTCATCTTTGCGATGAGCTCCTACCGCTGGAACGAGGTGGGCGCGATCCTGCTCGGGCTCATCGTGCTCGTGCTCATCATCGAATGGATCTCTGCAAAGATCCGTACCAAGCTTGCAAGGGGATAAAACGCTATGGCAGACAAGAAGCTGACCATTTACTTCACTTCCGACCTGCACGGATACATTTACCCCACGGATTACCGCAGCCGCGACGAGCGCGATATCGGCCTTTTCAAGTGCGCGAGCCGTTTTGAAAAAGACGGCAACACGCTCATTATCGACGGCGGCGATCTTTTGCAGGGCTCGCCGCTGGGCGCCTTCTGCCACGACACGATCGGCGACGGCCGCGCCTTTGCCGAGATCATGAACCGCTGCGGCTACGACTATGTGACGCTCGGCAACCATGACTTCAACTTCGGCATGGACTATCTCGGTTCGTATCTCGGCAATCTGAATGCGCGGTGCGTGTGCGAGAACGTGAGCGCGAAAAACGGCTGCGCGCCGCTCTATCCGGCGTGCGTCCACACGCTGGAAAACGGGCTGCGCGTCGGCATCGTCGGCATCGTGACGGACTATGTGAACATCTGGGAGCGGCCGGAGCATATCGCCTCCATCCGCATTTCCGACCCGATCCCCGCGGCGGCTGCGGCGCTCGAAAAGCTCAAGAGCATTTCGGACATCACGCTCTGCATCTACCACGGCGGCTTTGAGCGCGATCTTGCCACGGGGCGCGTCCTCTCTGCCACGCACGAAAATGTCGCCTACCGCATCTGTCAGGAACTGGACTTCGACATTCTCCTGACCGGTCACCAGCACATGTCCGTACCGGGGCAGACGCTTTTCGGTACGTTCGTCGTGCAGCCGTCCGACCGCGGGCAGGAGTTCATCCGCATCGAAGCGGAGCTCTCCGGGGAGGAAAAACGCATCACGAGCGAGACCGTCCCCGCGCACGGCGCGTGCCGCCGCGAATGGCTCGAGGAGTTTTCCGAAATGGAGCGCGGCGCGCAGAACTGGCTCGATGAGGTGATCGGCACGCTGCCGCGCGCTCTCACGCCGGATACGCCGCTGCGCATGGCGTCGGAGGGCAACGCGCTCGCTGAACTCTTCAACGCGGTGCAGCTCTGGGCGAGCGGGGCGCAGCTTTCGGCGACGAGCCTCGCGAACGATGTGGCGGGGCTTCCCAAAACCGTGCGCCGCCGCGATCTTCTCATTGCGTATCCGTATACGAATACGCTTGCGGTGCTGGAAATCACCGGAAAGGTGCTTCGAGCGGCGCTCGAGCGCAGCGCGGAATATTTCTCCCGCGGCGAGGATGGAACGCTTTGCGTTTCGGACGTGTTTCTCCGCCCAAAGGTGGAGCATTATAACTACGACTACTATGCCGGCGTCTCGTATGTGTACGACATTTCCCGCCCCGTGGGCGAGCGGGTGACGTCGATGCGCGTGAACGGACAGGATGTGCGTGACGGCGACACCTTCACCATCTGCCTCAACAGCTACCGCGCCAGCGGCACGGGCGGGTACGACTTCTATGTCGGCTGCCGCGTCGTGCGCGAGATCGGCACGGAAATGGCGGATCTGATTTTGGACTATTTTAAGGAGTTCAAGGGCAATATTCCGGCGCTGCACAGCGATTTTCACGTGATTTGAAGCATAGAATGTTTTACGCGCATACGGCGCGGGAGGTCTTGCGGAAAACGAACGCTTGACACCCGTGCCGTATGCGCGTAAAATATAAAGAAACGGTTAAGACTTTCTTAATTCGACAATTAAATTAAATCCTCCCGCGGTTTTCCGCAGAAAGGGGGCCAAAATGCTTCCCTATGTCGTCACCATTCTCGGTGCATATCTCATCGGCTGCTCCAATATGGCGCTGTATCTCTCCCGCTGGAAGGGCGTAGACCTTCGCGCCGGCGGGTCAAAAAACCTCGGCGCGTCGAACGCCTTCGCGCTCATGGGCTGGAAAGCGGGCGTGCTCGTCGCCGTGCACGATATCGGCAAGGCTGTTCTCGCGGTCGAGCTTTCCAAGTGGATTTTCCCGGCGGTGCCGCTGCTCGGCTTTATTGCGGGCGTGGCGTGCGTGCTGGGGCATATGTTCCCGTTCTATCTTAAATTCAAGGGCGGCAAGGGATTTGCCTCGTATCTCGGCATGATCCTCGCCATCAACTGGAAGTTTGCGCTGTGCGTTCTCGCAGCGGTCGTCATCCTCACCGTGCTGACGGACTATATCGTCGTCGGCACCGTGACGAGCGTTGTCTCCTTCCCAATCTACACCGCCATTCGCAGCGGCTGGCTGCCGCTCGTCATTCTCTGCGTGGCGACGCTCGCCATCCTCATCAAGCACCGCGAAAACTTCGTCCGCATCTGGAACGGCACCGAAATGGGCCTCTCCGGCGCCGGACGGGGAAAGTACAAAGTGAAATAAACTCCTTCCGTCCCGCCTTTGGCGAGCCCCCTTTCTCAAGCAGGAAGGGTTATATGGAAATCCCGCTGAACAAGAGTTCAGCGGGAATTTTTTATGCCCGGAAATCAAAAAGATCGGCCGGCTTTACCTGCAGCGCGTCACAGATATCAAAAACCACATCCAGCGAAACGGCGCAGTCCGCCGTTTCGATCCGGCTCATGTGCGTGCGGCTGATGTTCACGCGCTCGGCCAGCTCGCTCTGCGAGAGACCGCGATCTTTGCGGTAATAGGCGATATTCAGCCCAAGACTCCGGTATTTGGAAAACTGATTGTTTCTCATGCGCTCATCCTTATTTAGTCTACCCGCAGGCGACACGCATTGCGACAACGTAAAAAGATATATTTATAACTTGTAATGTTACAAATGTTTTGCTATACTGCAACTACAATATATTGTGCGCTGAAATGATAAAAGCTGGTAAAAACCATTGGCGCAGCTTTCGCACGATGGGATCATAGACGAGGGAGATACAATGAGAAGATATATCCGGCTGGCTGCTCTGGTGCTGCTGGCCGTCCTTTTATTTAGCGCTTGCGGCGGGGCGCATTCTCGCAGCGAGGTGAAGATCGAGAGCATCCAGCTTTCGGAGGACACGGCGGAGCTGAAAGAGGGGGAGAAGATACAGCTTTCGGTAAACGTGATTCCGGCCAACGCTACGGAAAGCTATAGCTGGAAGTCAGAGAACGGGGACGTGGCGGCGGTAACGGCGAACGGTGTCGTTACGGCCATTGCACCGGGCAAAACCAACATCGTCGCTTCGTCCAAAAGCGGAAAAAAGGCGGTCTGCACCATTACGGTCGCCGAGCCGACCGCCTATGAAAAGCTCAACGCGGAGGAGGCGGCGCTGTTCGACCACCTGACGGAAACCGTGTTGGAGGATTTTTATAACCCCATGGAAGTGCGGGTCAGCAAAATATATAAGCTCCAGGTCAATCTGTCGCGGAAGGATTATCCTCTCTCCGTCCTTGTCGTTTTAGAGGGAAATAACAAGCGCAGCGCCGCGGCCTATCATAACTATGGCATTTTTGAAACGTTTGACGGAAGCCTGACGTCAGAAAAGTACGGAGATGCCCCGGATATGAGCCAGCCCATGCCGGAGGACAAGATAGACCCTGCAAAGCTTAATGCTGCATTGGAAGAATACTGGAACGAAATGCACGGCTAAAACGGACTCTCCCTCCGTCTCGGCGCAAAGCGTCAGACGGAGGGAGAGAAGACCCGCCCGTTGGAATCATCCAACGGGCGGGCTGTTATTTTATTCGTCTTTTTTGCCTTCCGGCTCGCTGGGAGTCTCGGTGCTCTGCGGGGCGGGAGTTTCGGCTTCCTTGCGAAGCTCTTCTTCCTTCTGCTTCACGGCGTCGGATTTCTCCGGCAGCGGGGGCATGCATTTGTGATCACAGAAATAGCGGAAGTCGTCGCCGTCGATCGTCTCGTTGATGAGCAGATACTCCGCGAGCGCAACAAGCACGTCGGCGTGGGCGCGCAGCACCTCTTCGCACTTGAGCGCGGCTTCGTCAAAGATGCGCTTGACCTCCTCGTCGATAACGGCGGCGGTCTCCTCAGAATAGCTCTTCGTCTGGCCAAAATCACGGCCAATGAAAATGCTGTGGCCCGAGGAATCGAAGCTGATGGGGCCGAGCCGGTCGCTCATGCCGTACACGGTGACCATATTGCGGGCGGTGTGCGTCGCCTGCTGGATGTCGCCGGAAGCACCGGTGGAGATATCGTCGAGGAAGATCTTCTCGGCCATACGGCCGCCGAGCGCCACAACGATGCTTTCAAACATCTCGCTGCGCGAGCGGGTGTCCTTATCGTCCTGCGGGCGGAACAGCGTGAAGCCGCCGGCGTGGCCGCGCGGGATGATCGTGATATACTGCACGGGATCAACGTGCTCGAGATAGTGCGCGGCGATGGCGTGGCCGGCCTCGTGGTAGGCCGTGAGCCGCCGCTCCTTCTCGGTGATGACGCGGGACTTTTTCTCCGGACCCATGGAGACCTTGAGAATGGCGTCGTCAATGTCCTTCTGCATGATGAACCGGCGCTTGCGGCGAACGGCAAGGAGCGCCGCCTCGTTGAGCAGGTTTTCGAGATCCGCACCGGAGAAGCCGGGCGTACCCTTGGCGATGTCGTGCAGATCGACGTCCTCGCCGAGCGGCTTGCCGCGGGCGTGGACTTTCAGAATGTCGGCGCGGCCCTTGATATCGGGCAGACCAACGTACACGCGCCGGTCAAAACGGCCGGGACGGAGGAGCGCGTTATCGAGAATATCGTCGCGGTTCGTCGCCGCCATGACGATGACGCCCTGGTTATCGTTGAAGCCGTCCATTTCGACAAGCAGCTGGTTGAGCGTCTGCTCGCGCTCGTCGTGGCCGCCGCCGAGACCGGAGCCGCGCTGACGGCCGACGGCGTCGATCTCGTCGATGAACACGATGGCGGGGGCGACCTTCTTGGCCTGCTCGAACAGGTCGCGGACGCGGCCCGCGCCGACGCCGACGTACATCTCCACAAAGTCCGAGCCGGAGATGGACAGGAACTCGACGCCCGCCTCGCCGGCGACCGCCTTGGCGAGCAGCGTTTTGCCTGTGCCCGGAGGGCCGACGAGCAGCACGCCCTTGGGGATGCGCGCGCCCATCTTGGAGTAAGCGGAGGGATCCTTGAGATATTCAACGATCTCCTGCAGCTCTCCTTTCTCCTCGTCGGCACCCGCAACGTCGGCAAACGTCTTCTTGTTCTTTTCCTCGCTGCCGAGACGGGTGCGCGCCTTGGAGAATTTCATAACGCCGCCGGCACCGCCGCCGCCCTGCGCCGAGCGCATCATGGAGTACCACAGCACGCCCATGATGACGAAGATGATGAGATACGGCACAAAGCTCAGCCACCAGGCCGCTTCCCACGCGGGCGGGTAGTCATACTCGGTGAGAATGCCTTCGGCCTTCTGCTCCTGCACGAGATCGTTGAGATCGTTGTAGAAGATGCTGAAGCTGCCGCACTCGTAGGAGTACTTCGTCTGTCCCTTGTAGGCGGAGCGCAGCTGCATGGTGAGATTGCCGTCGGTATCGATGGTGAAGGATTCAACCTGCTTATTCTCAAAAAGCTCGATGACTTCGGAATAGACAAGCGATTCCTTGGCGGTGTTTCTCGTCATGGAATAGATCGTGCCGAGCAGCAGCACGAGGATCAACACGAGAAAGCCGATTTGACGGGTCTTGTTGGGGGAGGGTCGGTTGTTCAAAAACGGTCACTTCCTTTTCTGCCGTCCCACCGGACGGCGCGGACATATATAAATCAGAGATTTATTTTTCGTAAACTTCCGGCTTGAGAATGCCGATGAACGGGAGATTGCGGTATTTTTCCGCATAGTCCAGACCGTAGCCGACGACGAAGGCGTCCGGCACGGTGAAGCCGACGTACTTTGCCTGCACATCGGCGCGGCGGCGCGTGGGCTTATCGAGCAGCGTCGCGATGCAGATGGAACTCGGGTTGCGGTTCTGGAGATACTTGGTGAGATAGCTGAGCGTGATGCCGGAATCAAGAATGTCCTCGACGATGATCACGTCGCGGTTTTCAATGTCCTGGCTGAGATCCTTGTTGATCTTCACCGCGCCCGTGGTGGAGGTGCCGTTGCCGTAGGACGACACGGCCATGAAGTCCACGCTGCCGGGGATGGTCACTTCGCGGAACAGATCCGCCATAAAAATGAAGCAGCCCTTCAGTACGCCGACAAACAGCGGCTCTTTCCCGGCATAGTCGCGGGAAATTTCCTCGCCCAGCTCGCGGACGCGCGTGTGGAGCTGCTCCTCACTGAGCAGTATGGACGCAATATCTTCTCTCATTCTCTCTCTTCCTCCGAAATTGGCGAAATGGTGATTTTATAAAATTCTTCTTCCGGCGCGGGAAAAGCTCTCTCGCTCTGTCCGACGCCGTAAACGGCTAAAACGCCCGCCTCGTCGCGCACGACCGGAATACCGTCGCGCTGCGAAGCCGGAATGCGCGCCTCGCCGAGCAGCTTGCTCACCGAGCGCGTGCCGCCGCGGCGGCGCAGCACAAGCAAATCGCCCGCGGCGCGGGACGCAACGGTCAGTTTACCACATATATTGGCACATGAAAAGCAAAAAGTGTTGAACGAAGTTTGAATTTCCGCGCCCGCGGCGCAACTTTCGCACGAAATCTGCCACCGGCGGGGATAAACGATCGTATTGCCGGGGGAAAGCGGCCGCTCTTCGAGCTTCGGTGCGCTCTCTTCTTCCAGGCGCAGAGAGCCAAATTCCCGGCGGATGCGCCGTCCCGGCAGCTCCAGCACGCCCGCGCCGTCCCCGGCGGCAAAGCGAAGGAGCGCTTCAAAGCGCTCGCGCGAGAGCTCTCCGCCGAGCCAGCGCGCGAGAGCGCGCCGCGCCACGGGCTTTGGAAGCGAGCACAGCTCCTTGCCGGGGATCGCGCCGCCCCAAAGGGCAAGCTTTTCCTCCGCGAGCGAGGCGAGAAACACCTCGTCCTCGGCGAGCGTTTCACTCATGCGCGCAATGCCCGCCGCCGCACCGGGATGGATGCTCTCGAGCGCGGGGAGAACGTCAAGCCGGATGCGGTTTCGCGCGGCGTCCGTTTCTGCGTTTGTGGAATCCTCCACATGGGGAATATTTCGCGCGGCGAGATATTCTTCAATGTCGCATCGCGGCGTTTTCAAAAGCGGCCGGACGATGCTGCCGCGCCGCGCCGGGATCCCGGCAAGCCCGCGAAGCCCTGTGCCGCGCGCCATGCGAAAGAGGATGGTTTCGGCGTTGTCGTTTAAGTTGTGCGCCGTGGCGATGACATCGGCGCCTTGTTCTTTGGCGGTTTGCTCCAGAAAGGCGTAGCGCAGCTCCCGTGCTGCGGTCTCGAGGCTCAAGCCGTGCTCTTTGGCATACGCCGGAACATCGCCCCGGCCGAGAAAGAACGGGATGCCCCATTCTTTGCAGAGCGCTTCGACAAACGCGGCGTCCCGCGCGCTCTCCGCACCGCGGATGCCGTGGTCGAAGTGGGCGCAGAGCACCGTTACGTCGCCGAGCCGCCGCACGAGATCGAGCAGACACACCGAGTCCGCTCCGCCGGACACGGCGCACAGCACCGTGCACCCCGCCGGGAGCAGAGCGCGGTCGAGCACCGGCTCACTCATTGTGCCAGCGGTCGGCGTCGCGGAACGTTGTATACTCGCCCTGCCATTGGAGATTGTCCTTGCCGGTCTCGCCGTGGCGGTTTTTGAGCACGATCAGTTCCGTGAGATTCGGGTTTTCGATTTCCTGGTTGTAATAGCCTTCGCGGTAGATGCCCATGACGATGTCGGCGTCCTGCTCGATCGAGCCGGACTCACGAAGGTCCGAGAGCATGGGGCGCTTGTCCTGGCGCTGCTCGTTGGCGCGCGAGAGCTGCGAAAGGCACAGCACCGGCACATTCAGCTCCTTTGCCATGATTTTCATCATGCGCGAAATATCGCTGACGACCTGCTGGCGGCTCTCGTTTGCCCAGTTGTTCTTGCTGCCGGAGCCCTGCATGAGCTGAAGGTAGTCGATCATCACAAGGCCGAGATTGTTGAGCCGGCGGCACTGCGCGTTCATCTCCGCAACGGTGAGCGTCGGGTTGTCGTTTACGAGAATATCCAGCGAGGATACTGCGGCGCAGGCGTGCGCCGTGCGCTTCCATTCGTCCATGGAGAGATTGCCCGTGAGAAGATTCCCGAGCGGGACTTCTCCCTCGCTGGAGAGAAAGCGTGTCACGAGCTGCTCGCGGCTCATTTCGAGCGAGAAGATGGCGACGGTCTTTCCGGTCGCCTTCGCGGCGTTCAGGCAGATGTTGAGGCCGATACTCGTTTTGCCCATGCCGGGGCGCGCGGCAACAAGGATAAAGTCGCCCTTGTTCATGCCCATGATGCGGCGGTCCACGTCCCGGAAGCCGGTCGGAATGCCGGGGATCGGCTGGCCGGAGGCGGCGAGCTCGGAAAGGTTGGAGTAGACGCTGTTCACGACCTGCGACACCGGCATCAGTCCGCCGACAACGCGATCCTGCCGCAGCGCATAGATCTTCTTTTCGCAGAGGTCGAGCACATCCCCGGCCTCGCCCGCGCCGGAGGACGCGGCTTCAACCGTTTCCTCGCACACGGTGATGACGTTGCGGAGCAGCGCCTGATCCCGAACGATGGCGGCGTATTTCAAAACGTTCGCCGCCGTGGGCGTCAGGCGCATCAGCTCGCGGATGTACTGCTGTGAGCCCTCGTCATGGTAAACGCCGCGCACCTTCATCTCATCGAGCACCGTTACGGGGTCAATGGGCTTGGCGAAGGTGAACATGGAGAAGATCGTTTCAAAGATCTCCCGGTTCTGCGGCAGATAGAAATCCGCGCCGCGCACCGCCGTCATGACGTCCGGCAGGCAGGACGGGTCGATCAGGCACGAGCCGAGCACCGCCTGTTCTGCTTCCGCAGACCAGGGCACCCGCCGTCCGAGCAGTTCTTCCATCCGCTCTTACTTTTCGATGACGAGCAGCTGCACGGTGCCGTCGATGCCGTAGCCGAACTTGCACTTAACTTCAAAGCTGCCGAAGCTCTTGATGGGCTCGGCCTGCACGATGCGGTTTTTCTCGATGGAGACGCCGTGCTGCTCGCGCAGCGCGTCCACGATCTCCTGGGATGTGACGCTGCCGAAAAGACGCCCGTTTGCGCCGGCCTTGGCGCGTACCGTTACGATGACGTCCTTGAGCTTGGCGGCGGTTTCCTCGGCCTCGGCGCGCTCGCGCGCTTCCTGCGCCTTTTTCGCCTTTTCCTTGAGCGCCAGGGTGTTGAGGTTATCCTTGTTCGCCTCTACGGCGAGACCGCGGGGGAGAAGGTAGTTGCGGCCGTAGCCCTCGGAGACTTCCTTCATCTCGCCCTTTTTGCCCTGTCCGCGGACATCCTGCTGGAAAATAACTTTCATGGTATATGACCTCCTTCGGTCTGATTGTTTTTATTGGAGATTTATTCGGTCGCCCGGTATTCGTCGATGGCGGCGAAGAGCTTGTTTACTGCGTCGCGCAGCGAGCAATTGGCGATCTGCGCCCCGGCGGCCGAGCGGTTGCCGCCGCCGCCGAGCGTTTCGAGCAGCACCTGCACGTTCACATCGCCGATGCTCCGTGCCGACACCGCGACGCCGCCGTCGCCGGTGGGATAGAGTACCGCGCTCGCGTTTACGCCGGAGATGTTCAAAAGCTCGTCCGCGGCCTGCGCGGCAACGATGCGGTTTTGTGTCTCCTGCGCGGCGACCACGGCGATGCCCTTGTAGATGCGCGCCTGCTTCATAATGTCGTAGCGCTCCATGGTCTCTTCCATGCCGTTCTGGAAGAGCTTCTTCACGCGCGTGGTGTCCGCGCCGCTGCGGCGGAGGAACGCCGCGGCGTCAAATGTGCGGTCGCCGGTGCGGATCGTGAAGTTTTTCGTGTCAAGCACGATGCCGGAGAGCACGGCGTCCGCCTCAAAGGGGAGAATGTCCGCCGGCTCGCACAGCTCCTGCATGAGCTCCGTGACGAGCTCGCACGAGGATGAGGCGTTCGGCTCATAGAGCGTGAGCGTGGCGTTTTTGATATACGTCGCGGCGCGCCGGTGGTGGTCGATGACCGCAAGGCGGTTGCTGCACGCGGTGAGCAGCGATTCGTCCTCCACCTGTTCGGGGCGGTTGGTGTCTACCACAACGAGCAGCGTCCGGCTGTCGGCCTCGAGCAGCGCCTCCTGTGCGCTGATGAAGGCGCCGTGGTATTCCTCCTCGTCGTGCAGCATGGTGAGCAGCGGCCCGACGGCGTTTTTGTCCATGTCGAGCACGATCTTCGCCGGGCAGTGGAAGCGCCGGGCGATGCACCGCACGCCCACCGCCGCGCCGACGGCGTCGAGATCGGCGTACCGGTGGCCCATGATGAACACCTGCGAGGCGTCCTGCACGAGCCGGGAGAGCGAGTTTGCCATAACGCGGGACTTGACCTTTGTGCGCGTTTCGACCTCCGCGCCGCGCCCGCCGAAAAATTCAAAGTTGAACTTGTTTTTCACGACCGCCTGATCGCCGCCGCGCGAGAGCGCCATGTCCTCGGCGAGCGTGGCGAAGGAATAGTCCTCGTCGTAGCTCGCACCGTCCAGCCCGACGCCGATGCTCACCGTGGCGTGGATGCCCGTGAGATTGACGATCGAGTGGATGCTCTCGACGAGCGTGAAGCGGTTTTTCGTGATCTCGTCAAAATGCCGCTTTTCAAAAATGAAGATGTACCGGTCGCGGTCCACGCGCCGGAGAATGCCGCCGCGCCCTTCGCACCACTTCTCAATGGCAATGTCGAGCTGACCGCGCAGCTCGGTGCGCTGGCGGTCGGTGAGCGGCTTCATCAGCTCGTCGTAGTTGTCCACGAGCATGACCATCACGACCGGGCGCGTGGCGAGATATTCCTGCTTCACGTCGTCGT
>CAVIVK010000036.1:0-7667 GCA_963645975.1 Bifidobacteriaceae bacterium
ACCGCGTTCTCGCTCTTTAATCAAAATTAAAAGTAATTCATTCGCACATTCTTGAATGACTGTGGATGTAGAATTCCTCTTGACTTGGCTGCCAGCACTTTTCCTTCGGTGGAAAGGTTGCATCAAAGGCTGCTACGGCAGCTTCATTTGCAAGAGCTTCACCAAATGAGCTTTCGTGAAAGTACCATCGTCTGCCATCAAGAACGCCATTGTGCAGTTCTTTCACCAGCAATGCAGCCGGGAAAAAGTCTCCCTCAAGACAGACATTGTATCTTCTGCTGCTCTTAAAGCCTCTGGCAACATAGTTATCGGGGTTCCCATAAATTACGATAATCTCATAACCTATTTTTTCGGACACTTTGAAGGAATGTTCGATCAGCATTTTGCCGTAACCTTTTCGCTGATGCTCGGGAGAAATACTGACTGGTCCGAAAGATAAGCATGGTTTCTCGTTACCGTCTTTATCGATGAGTTTACCTCTCGTGTACATGATATTACCGATGATTTCACCATTCAATTCCAAAACGAAAGCCAGCTCTGGAATAAAATCAGCATGATTCCGCATCGTATGCACAAGATAATGTTCATCGCAGCCGGGAACATGCTGATTCCAAAAAGCCTCACGGGTAAGACTTTCTACTGCACGGTAGTCGTTTGGGGCTTCAAGTCTGATAATAGGGTCGTTATTATTCATTATTTTTCCTCTGCACTACATATTCCAACATCGTGTCATCAGCGGATATACATTTGTCTCCGGCAGGAAGCGATTGTGTTTTACCGGATCATCTCTTCAAATTCATCTTCCGTAATGACGGGGATGCCGAGCGTGCGTGCTTTATCGAGCTTGCTCCCGGCGGCCTCGCCCGCAAGAACATACGCCGTCTTTTTGGAAACCGAGGAGGATGCCTTGCCGCCGAAGGACTCAATGATAGCGCTCGCCTCGTCACGCGTATATTTGGTGAGTGCACCGGTGAGGACGAACGTTTTGCCGAGGAATCGGTTATCGCGGCGCTCCTCACGGCTGAGCATATTGACGCCTGCCTCCCGGAGCAGGCGGAGCTGATGCTGCGTCTGCGGGTTCTGCGCCCAGGAAACGACGCTCTCGGCGGTGATAGGGCCAATGTCGTCCACGGCAGTCAGTTCCAGCGGCGTAGCGTTCTCGATGGCCTCCATGGAGCCGAAGGTCCGGGCGAGTACCTTCGCCGCCTTCTGTCCAACTTGTCGGATGCCGAACGCGCACAGCAGACGCGATAGATCCTGTTGTTTGCTCTTTTCAATTTCATCCATGAGGTTTTCCGCAGATTTCTTTCCCATACGCTCAAGCGTTGCAACGGTCTGCGCGTCGAGCCGGTAGAGGTCCGCCGGGGTCTTTACCATGCCGCTATTTACAAGCGCCTCGGCGAGCGAGAAGCCAAGGCCTTCAATATCCATCGCCTCGCGAGAGGCAAAATGAACGAGATTGCGCAGCCGCTGCGCCGGGCATTCCACGCCGGTACAGCGCACCGCCGCACCATCCGGGTCACGCTCTACCGGCGAGCCGCACTCTGGGCAGATGTCCGGCAGATGGAACGGCACGGTTCCCTCCGGTCGCTTTGTAAGATCGACACGGAGGAGTTCCGGGATGATTTCCCCCGCCTTGCGCACGATGACCGTATCACCGATGCGTACATCAAGCTTGTCAATAAAATCCTGATTGTGGAGCGTTGCCGCCGTAACGGTCGTGCCGGCAAGACGCACCGGTTCCACAATTGCCTTCGGCGTCAGCACGCCGGTGCGGCCGACCTGCACAACGATATCGCGCACTACGGACGGCTTTTCCTCCGGCGGATATTTATATGCTACCGCCCAGCGCGGCGCTTTTGCGGTGCTGCCGAGAATTTCGCGCTGTGACAAATCGTTGATTTTGATGACCGCGCCGTCGATATCAAAGGGATAGCTCTCACGCGTATCGCCGATGCGGCGGACTTCCTCGCAGCACTCCTCCACGGTGCGGAACACCTTATGCGGCACGGTGTAAAAACCGAGCTTTTCCAGCATATCGAGCGACTCCGCATGGGTTTTGGGCTGCTCGCCGGAGGTGAGCTGGACGTTGAAAACAATGATATCGAGCTGGCGTTCCTTCGTCACCTTCGGATCAAGCTGACGCATCGATCCCGCGGCGGCGTTGCGCGGATTGGCAAGGAGCGTTTCCCCTTCGATCTCCCGGCGGCGGTTGTGCTCAAGAAATACCTCGCGCGCCATATACACCTCACCGCGGACGATCAGCCGCTCCGGCGCATTTTTGAGCTTGAGAGGGATATTCCGCAAAACGCGGAGATTTTCCGTCACATCTTCGCCCGTGACGCCGTCGCCGCGCGTCGCGCCCTGGTAGAATACGCCGTTTCGGTACTCGAGCGCCATCGAAAGCCCGTCGATCTTCGGCTCGACCGTATAGACCGGCTCGCCGCCGAGAGCTTCGTTGGTCTTGCGGATGAAGTCCGTTAGCTCTTCATACGAAAAAACGTCGCTAAGCGATTCGAGCGGTACCTCGTGATGCACGGGCGAGAATTTCTCCGAGCGGTGGCCACCGACGTGCTGCGTCGGAGAATCCGGCGTAATGGTCTCCGGGTGCTCCGCTTCCAGGTCTTCCAAGCGGCGCATCATCGCGTCATATTCAAAGTCCGAAATGGTGGGGGCATCCTTGTCGTAATAGGCTATGCTGTGGCGGCGCAGCTCGGCACGAAGCTCGGCAATCTCCTGTAAATAGTCCATCATGTCTCTCCCGTATAAAAATAAGTCTGCGGAACGCGTCCGACGATGATCGTTTCGGCAACCAATACTTCCGTGACAATCTGCGTGGAGCGAATTTCCCACGGCAGCAGGACGTCCGCGTCGACGCATACCTCCAAAAGAAGCTGGTGCTTTGTCTGGTTGATGCCGGCATCGGTCAATACATTGCGAAAATCTACCCGCGAGGACGTCAGCATTGTGATCTTGACTGGCACGGTTGGACCTCGTCCAAGAAAAAAGCTGACGCCCAGCAGATTTCCAAATGGGATGGATAGATCCAAATCCCCGCGATCCGATGCCTCCACGATCGCGTTGAGAAGCTCGGCAGAGAGGATATTCACCCGTGCCGTGTCCGTTACGATGGCGCTGATTTGCCCTTCGCCATCCTTCTCAAAAGATACGAACTTCCCACCGTCCGGCCCAAGAAGACGCATTTCATTCTCTACAATGTTGCTCACCGTCTGCGTGATGAGATCGGACGCATTGGATACGGCCATTGCGCCGGTAAGCGTTCGAAAATACCGCACAGCAGGGATCAGAAACGCGATCGATGCGGCGATGAGCGCGAGAAGCAGCAGAAACGATGTCTGCCGCGGTGTGATCTTTCGCTGCAAAGGCATACGGGTTCACCCCCTATGCCGAAAAGTATATGCGTCAGGCGAGCATTTCAGTCAGCGCGCTCAACACGCCGAGCTTGCCGGACTCATATGTAAGTCCGCCCTGCAGAAATCCGAGATACGGCTCACGCACCGGGCCGTCGCAGGAAAGCTCCAGCGACGCTCCCTGAATGAACGTTCCTGCCGCCATAACGACCGGGCTCTCATACCCCGGCATCGGCGCTGGGACAGGCAGCGCGAAGCTGTCCACGGGCGAGCCCTTCTGAATGCCCTGACAGAATTTTACAAGGTTGTCCGCTGTTTTCAGGCGGATGGTCTGAATGATGTCCGAGCGCTTCTCGTCCGATGCCGGGAAACTTTCAAAGCCGAGCTCTTCCAGGATTCCGGCAGCGAATGCCATTGTTTTGAGCGCCTGCGACACGGTATGGGGTGCAAAAAAGAAGCCCTGGAACAACGTCCGGTTCACGCCGAGCGAAGCACCGCACTCGCTGCCGATGCCCGGAAGCGTCAGGCGTTCTGCCGCCTGCTCCACAAGATCGGCACGCCCGGCAACATACCCGCCCATAGGGGCAAGACCGCCGCCGGGGTTTTTGATGAGCGATCCGGCAATGAGATCGGCTCCGAGCGCCGTCGGCTCGCGCTCCTCGGTAAACTCACCGTAGCAATTATCCACGATGACCGCCGTGTCCGGGCAGCCTTCCTTTACCGCGCGGACGATCTCCCCGATCTCCGAAACGGCCAGCGCGCGCCGGGGAGCGTACCCGCGGCTTCGCTGCACGAATGCTGCTGCGGGGCGCAGCTCCGATACGCGCCGCGTGATTCCAGCATAGTCCGGCCCGCCGTCGGCAGCGAGTTCTAACTGTTCATATCGAATGCCGAGCGACGCTAGCGAGCCGCGGCCGGAGCCAGTGATGGCAGTATGAAGCGTGTCATACGGTGCTCCCGTAACGGCGAGGAGCGTGTCGCCCGGCTGCAGCGCGCCGTACAGCGCGCAGGCAATGGCGTGCGTGCCGTTTACAAACGTGGTGCGCACAAGCGCCGCCTCCGCGCCGAATACCTCGGCATAGACCTTTTCAAGCGTCTCGCGTCCCAGATCGTCATAGCCGTAACCGGTCGTCCCGGCAAAACACGGCTCGGAGACACGGTGCGTGCGGAAAGCATCCAGCACGCGCTTCGTATTCTTCTCCGCCGTGCGCTCAAAGCCGCGGAATACGGGCTGGAGGCGTTCCTCCACCTGCCCGGATAGCGTATAAAGCTCTTCGTAATTCATAATCGTATATCCTTTATTCTAATTCGTTTACAATGGTGCGGAACAGCTCGCCGCGCTCCACAAAGTTTTTAAAATGATCAAACGAGGCGCATGCCGGGGAGAGCAGCACGAGATCGCCCTCCTCTGCGCTCGCGGCGGCAGCAAGTACTGCCTCGCGGAAGTCGTCGATCCTGCGGATCGGAAGCTTCTCCGGATCATACAGCGGCGACTTTGTCACGGCGTCATAGATTTTCTCCGCCGTGAAGCCGGTAAGGAACAGAGCCTTAACATGGCAGCAGATTTCATCGCCAAGCGTGTCAAACGGGATATGCTTATCATAGCCGCCCGCAATGAGGATCGGCTTTTGGCGCAGGGCGTGCAGACCCGCGATCGTGCGCGTAGGACTCGACGCGATGGAGTCGTTGCAATAGGTAACGCCGCGGAGCGTCCGGATCATCTCCAACCGATGGGCAACGCCGCGGAAGCTCTCCGCCACAGCTCGGCAGGTGTCGTCCGATACGATACCGTCCGTGGCGGCGAATGCGGCCATATAGTTCTCAACATTATGTAAACCTGGAAGCAAAATACTTTCTGCATCCATGAGTATCGACTCTTCTCCGGCACGCGCGCGATAGATAACCCCATCGCGCAGGAACACGCCGTCTTCCGGCGAGCTCTGGCGGCTGAAAAAGCGTACCTTTCCCGGACAATCCTCCGCAAATGCGCGGGTGATAGCGTTATCGGCATTGAGTACCGTTATACCGGCACTACCCTGCGAAAGGAAAATCTGCTTTTTGGCGGTCTGGTAGTCCTCGTAATTCGGATGGACATCGAGATGGTTCGGCGAAACATTGGTGACGACCGCAATGTCCGGCTTACAGTTCATGCTGTGAAGCTGGAAGGAGCTGAGTTCGAGCACCGCCCAATCTTCGCTCGTCATCTCCGGCGCTTTGTCGAGCAGCGGCGTGCCGATGTTGCCGCCGAGAAATACGCGGTACCCCTGCGCCTTTAGGAGTTCCGAAATAATGGTGGTCGTGGTCGTTTTCCCGTCCGAGCCGGTCACGGCGATAATACGGCACGGGCAGACAGCGAAGAACGCCTCCATCTCCGATGTAAGGAGTGCGCCGCGCTCTTTGGCCGCAGCGAGTTCCGGCGTGAACGGATGCAGGCCGGGCGTGCGGAAGATTACGTCCTCGGTAATACCGGCAAGGTAATCCGCCCCCAGTACAAGACGGCAGCCAGCCGCTTCGAGCGCCGCAGCTTCGTCCTCGCCAAATGCCTCGCGCGTGCGTTTATCTCTCACCGTGACGGTATAGCCCGCGTCAAGCAGCAGCCGCAGCAGCGGCCGGTTGCTCACGCCGAGGCCGACGATAGTGATGCTCTTCCCGTGGAGCGATTGTATATAAGAATCCAGCGTCATAATTGCCTCCTGAAAGTTCTTCTTTAACTTATATATTATATTCGTTTTCCGGCAAAAATTCAACTCCTATCAGCGTTGACAACCGTCCCGGAAGCGGGTAAAATACCTATGCGAGAAAACCAAGCAGCCGCGGGCACAAGGCGAAAGCCTGTGCGTGAGGAAAGTCCGGGCTCCACAGGGCAAGGATAACGGGTAACGCCCGCCGGGGGTGACCCCAGGACAAGTGCAACAGAGATATACCGCCTGCCAATGGGCAGGTAAGGGTGGAAAGGCGAGGTAAGAGCTCACCCATCGTCCGGAGACGGAACGGTGCTGTAAACTCTATTCGGAGCAACGCCGTGGAGGGACATACGACCGGCCCGGTCGTCCCGAGGAGGCGGCTGGAACGCATCGGCAACGGTGCGTCTAGATAGATGGCTGCGCAGACAGAACCCGGCTTACAGGTTTTCTCGCTTCATAAAACACCCCGTCGATCCGTGTGGTCGGCGGGGTGTTTTTCACTCATTTCCAGCGTCGTCCGTCGCTGCAGCGGAAGCAGACGGCTTCGCCGAGGCGCTTGTCATCGGCGTCTGCGTGGGCACAATGCCGGTATCATCGTCGGTGATGATGCCATCATCGTCGTTTACGATCCCGTCGTTCATGTCCGGCGTAGTAGTCACCGGGCTGCTCGAAGGCATCGGCGCGTTCGTGGATGACGGTTTATTCGCCGCGCCGCATGCGCAGAGCGAAAGCAGCGCTGCGAGCGCGAGAATATATACGATTCCCTTTTTCATGCGAAATCCTCCTAAACAAGAAATCCGCCGTTAGTATGCCTTCTTGTTCTGCAATTATTACAAAAAGACTGCGCCCGGAAGATTCTCCGGGCGCAATCTTTATAAGAATTATTTTTTCGGCTTGAGAATGAAGTTGATGAGCTTGTTGGGAACATTGATCGTCTTGACGATCTCCATGCCCTCCACATAGCCCGCGATCTTCTTGTCGGCGAGAGCCGCGGCGGAAACGACCTCCACTGTGCTGTCCGCCGGGACAACAACGGTACTGCGGAGCTTGCCGTTGATCTGCACGGCGATGGTCTTTTCGGTATCGACCATCTTCGCCTCGTCATGCTCCGGCCACTCAGCCTCGCTCGCAAGGCCTTCAAAGCCCTGGATCTGCCAAAGCTCCTCGCAAATGTGCGGTGCAAACGGAGAGAGAAGCTGCAGCAGCACACGGATATCGCCGCGGGTCGGCTTCTTGGAGTAAAACTGATTGACGAGCGACATGAGCTGCGCGATGGCGGTGTTGAACTTCATCTCGTCGATATCGGAGCTTACCTTCTGGATGGCGCGGTGGATCTCCTTCTCGTTGTCCTTGGAAATCTCATCGCCGGTAAGCGGCTCGCTCGCGAGATTCCACACACGGTCGAGGAAACGGCGGCAGCCCGCCACGGCGTTGCTTGACCAGGCAGCGGCCTTCGTGAAGTCGCCGATGAACATAATGTACACGCGCAGCGTATCCGCACCGTACTGCTCAACGATGTCGTTCGGGTTTACCACATTGCCGCGGGACTTGGACATTTTTTCGCCGCCCTCGCCGAGGATCATGCCGTGGCTCGTGCGCTTGGCATACGGCT
>CAVIVK010000037.1:0-3293 GCA_963645975.1 Bifidobacteriaceae bacterium
TATGAGGGCATTTCCGCCCGGCAGAACCGCGTGTGCCCTTGTCAATCGACGCAAAGGTACGGGCTGCATTCCCTTGGATGCGCTGCTAAAAGCGGAACAGGCATGATCTCGGTCATGCCTGTTCCATGAAAAATGAATTTTACTGTCTTACCGGCAGGGAGCCTTTCCCATGCCGTTTTTTATTCGGCTGCATTTTTTTCGTACAGCGCAAAGGAGCCGTTCCGCCATATCTCGTGGAAGTCGCTGCCGCAGCTTTCCGGGAGTTCCAGCGTCTTGGACAATTCGATATTCACGAGATAATAATCCGCGTCCTCCGGTGTATGGCCGTTGATCTCGCACAGGCTTTTCCGGCCTGTGTTGAGATAAAGCATCCGGGGCTTTTTAAAGAAAATGACGTCGTCCTCGTCCGTCTCGCTTTGCAGATAGTGCCAGGTTTCGATCGCATCGGTCGAGAAGGGGCCTTCATCCGCTCTCGGCTGCACAGCATAGAGAATGCCGGGGACGAACGCGTACAGGCACAGCGCCACCGTCAGCGCCCTGGAAAGGCGCAGTGCGTGTCCTTTCTTCCGCAGAAAATCCGCCGCATTGCGCAGCCCGTACAGAACGTACATTACAAGGATCGGCAAAACGCCGTACATATACCGGAGCCTTTGCAGATACGGAAGAAGCGCTGCGCCGACAACCGTGCCGAGGAAGAAAATCGTCAGATGGAGATTTTCCTTTCCTCCGTTTTTCAGTATCCCGCACAGCGCCAGCGCTGCCGCAGGAAGGCCAAGAACAAGAAATACCGCCTGTGGGATCGTATCCGCGCCCACGCGGAGCAGATTCTGTCCGAGCCAGACGCAGATCTTTCCACCGTAATACCCAAGCTGGAACACCGCTTTTCCGGCGTTAATCGAGCGGAAGTCCCCGGTGAATGATGTGGCAGCCGGCAGAACAAGACGCGAGGCAAAAATGAGCGCGGCGCACACCGCGTATGGCAGCAGCGCACAGGCAAGCGTTTTGCCGTTTCGCATTGTCCGGAAGCTCTTTTTCCGCAAAAGCTGCACGATCTGCGCAGCCAGCAGAACGAAAAGAAGCGTGACTCCGTTCAGCCGGGTCTCGTATGCCATCCAAAGCAGCACACCAAGCGCGAGCCCATAGAGAACGCGCCGTTTTATCCTTTCCTCCGCCAGATAGAGATCGATCAGCCAGAATATGGCGACGGAAAGCATAAGGAAGAGTATATCCGTGTCGATCAATACATCAACGAAGAGAAGAAGCTCATAGCAAAGGCCAAAGAAAAGCGACGCGATCAGGGAAGCTTCTCTTCCAAACCGGCGCCGGAGAAGAAGAAACAGCACCGCCGCGCTCATGCCGAGCAGGATCGCCGAGGGAAGCTTATAATAAATCAGAGAGCTAAAGTTTGTTGTATCGTAGCCCACCAGCTTATACTCGGCAGCAAGCAGAAGCGGAAAGCCCCAGACATACACAAGGCCGCCTTCCATGTCCTCCGGCAGCTTTGTCGGGTGAAGCATAACGTTCAGCGCAGCCTGCTCCTCCAGTCGTCCGTCGGCAATGGCAAAGCCCTCGGACATATAAGCCGCCGGATCATCGCCCCAGCTAAAGGACGTTTTCCCGAGGCAGAGCACGGATGTAAGCGAGACGACAACTGCGATGAGCAGGCACAGCCAGCGATCCGCCGCCGTGATCGGCGGCGTTTTGTTTTCAGTCGCGATGTTCATATGCAGAGGAGCCTCCGTCCGTCTTTTTTTCTCCCTCCCGGAAGAGATACACGCGGGTCTCGTAAGGCTGCGTGACGAATCCGTTATTTTCGATATAGTCCGTGTGGCTCTTCAAGAGGAGCTGGCCTTTCCGCAGGTCGTACCCGCGGGGAGCTTTGAACTTCACGGGATTCACCGAGTAGGAGCAGATGACAAGAAGCTTTTCGCGCTTCGAGCGGCGCTCGTACACAAAAAGCTTGTTGCTCAGCGGATAGTACTGGCGGAACGTACCATAGCGCACGACCGGCAGCTCATGCCGCCAGTAGAGCGCCTCGCGGTAGAAGTTCAGCAGGGAGTCCGGATCGTTCTCCTGCGCGGCAACGTTGATCTGCGGATAGTTCTCGTTGACCGCAAACCACGGCGTGCCGGTAGTGAACCCGGCGTTTGGCGTATCGTCCCATTGCACGGGCGTACGCGCGCTGTCGCGCGAGCCCCAGTAGATGCGCTGCATGCGCTTCTTTTCGGATTTGTGCGTGGCAAAGTTGTGGTACTGGTTGATGGTCTGCACATCCTCATAGCCGTCGATCGTCTTGGGATAGATGTTCGTCATGCCGATCTCCTGCCCCTGATAGACGATGGGCGTGCCCTCCTGGAAGAGATACGACGCCGCGAGCGCTTTGCCGCTCTCGGTGTTATATTTTTCGCTGCCGTAGCGGCTGATGACGCGGGGATGGTCATGGTTTTCAATGTACAGCAGATTCCATCCCTTGCCGCGCAGCGCCTTCTGCCAATGCTGCCAGATGGCCTTGAGCTTCAAGAGGCAGAACGGATGATGGGAGTAGTCCTGCAGGAAGCAATCGCCCTCCATGCATTGGAAGGGGATCATCATGTCGAGCTCCGGGTGCTTTCCGCCGATGAAGTCGAGCGCGCGCTTCGTTGTGATGAGCGGCGCCTCGCCGATGGTCACGCAGTCATAATCATCGAGCACAGTACGGAACTCGTTGAGATATTCGTGCAGATGCGGGCCGTTGTTGTACTGGAAAATGCCGCGCGCCATGGGCATATAGAACGGTGCGTCCGGCAGCCCCTTGGGCTTGGAGATGTACGTGATGACGTCCTCGCGGAAGCCGTCCACGCCCATATCAAGCCAGAAGCGGAGAATTTTCTTCACCTCCGCGCGCACGCGGGGATTATCCATGTTGAGATCGGGCTGCTTGATGGCGAAGATATGGAGATAGTATGCCTTACGTACCTCGTCATACTGCCACGCCTTGCCCTCGAACATGCTGTCCCAGTTGTTGGGGAGTGTGCCGTCCTTTTTCGCCTTGCGCCAGATATAGTAGTCCTTATACGGCTCCTCACCGCGGCGGCTTGCCTGGAACCACGGGTGCTCGTCGCTCGTGTGGTTTACGACGAGATCCATGATCACCTTGATGCCGCGCTCGTGTGCGCCGTCGAGCACCTTTTTGAACGCCGCCATGCCGCCGTATTCGGCAGAAATGTCCATATAGTCCGCCACGTCATAGCCAAAGTCGGCGTTCGGCGAGGGGTAGAGCGGCGAAAACCAGATGGCGTCCACGTGCAGGCTCT
>CAVIVK010000038.1:0-7209 GCA_963645975.1 Bifidobacteriaceae bacterium
TCACGCTCGCGGGGCTTACGAACGCGCTGAAGGTGGTAGGGAAGAAGAAAGAGGAGGTGCGCGTCGTCGTAAACGGCGCGGGCGCCGCGGCGACGGCCATTACGAAGCTGCTTCTCTCCGCCGGTTTCCCGGACGTGACGCTCTGCGACCGCAAGGGCGCGATCTATGAGGGACGCGAAGGGCTCAACTGGATCAAGGAAGAAATGTCGCATGTGACGAACCCGCAGCATCTTCGCGGGACACTTGCGGACGTTCTTGCCGGCGCGGATGTGTTCATCGGGGTTTCCGCCCCCGGCATGCTCACGGGCGAGATGGTGAAAACGATGAACCGCGATGCGATCATCTTCGCCTGCGCGAACCCGACGCCGGAGATCTTCCCGGACGAGGCGAAGGCGGCGGGCGCGGCGGTTGTGTCCACCGGGCGCAGCGACTATCCCAACCAGATCAACAACGTTCTCGCGTTCCCCGGCATTTTCCGCGGCGCTTTCGACGTGCGCGCGAGCGACATCAACGAGGAGATGAAGGTAGCGGCGGCGCACGCGCTCGCCGGGCTTATCGCGGACGACGAGCTCTCCGCGGAGTACATCATCCCGCAGGCATTTGATAAGCGCGTCGGCCCCGCGGTCGCGAAGGCTGTCGCCGAAGCGGCGCGGAAAACCGGCGTCGCGCGGATTTAACCGATCTCTCAAAGCACGGCTCGGATAAAAAGTATACAAGAACCGGGGCATGACCGCATATCGCGTGTCATGCCCCGGTTTTTTATTGCTCCGTGGAAGGGGAAACTTCCCTTTCCAGATCATATAGCGCCGTTTCATAGTCCTTCACGTAGTACCGGATGTTTTTCCGGCCTTTGGAGATGATGGTATGTCCCTCCGCCTCCAGCTTTTCCCTCTGCGCTTTGATGCCTCCCGGGTATTTTTCGTTGAGCTCGCCGTTCGCCTTCAGCGTTCTCCAGTACGGTGTTTCATCCCCAGCGCGCTGATGGCTCGCCCACGCCGCAATGGAGACGAAGATTCCCGCCGTGATCGGCTCGGTAAAGTCCGCACCGCTTTGCTTCGCGAAATACTCTCGTATCTCCCCCACGGTGGTCACCCTGCCGTAGGGGACTCTTTTCATCACGCGGTCATAGTCGAGCGGCGGAGCAAAGTACATTCTGTTCCCGCCATATTTCTCAATGCTTTTCTGGTCGATAAGGATCTGTATTTTGGGCATGTCCTTGCTGTCATGCAGCATGGCGTTGAAATCCTTCGTATTCTCGTTTGCCATTTCGCCACCTCCCGCTATAAGGATAGCCTGTTTCGGAAGCCAATGTAATGAGACGGTTTGAAAAATATTTACGATTCATTGCCTAAAGCGCAAAAAGCTGCCGCCGCAATTGCGGCAGCAGCTTTTTCTGCAACGTATTTTATTTCGCGTAATCGACGGCCTTGGTCTCGCGCAGGACGTGGACCTTGATCTGGCCGGGGTACGTAAGCTCGGCTTCGATCTTCTTGGCGATGTCGCGCGCGAGCAGGACGATCTGATCCTCGCTGACCTCCTCGGGCTTGACCATAACGCGGATCTCACGGCCGGCCTGGATGGCATAGCAGCTCGCGATGCCGGGGAACGAGCGGGAGACTTCCTCGAGCTTTTCGAGACGCTTGACATAGTTCTCGATGTTCTCGCGGCGCGCGCCGGGGCGGGCAGCAGAGATCGTGTCGGCGGCCTGCACGATGCAGGCGATGACCGTGTGCGGCTCCACATCGCCGTGGTGCGCTTCGATCGCATGGATGACCTCTTCGGACTCCTTGTACTTGCGGGCAAGGTCGACGCCGATGGTCACATGGCTGCCCTCGACCTCGTGGTCAATGGACTTGCCGAGGTCGTGCAGCAGGCCGGCGCGCTTGGCCGTGGCGATATCCACGCCGAGCTCGGCGGCAAGCAGACCGGAAATCTGGGCGACTTCGATCGAGTGGTTGAGCACGTTCTGGCCGTAGCTCGTGCGGTAGCGCTGGCGGCCGAGGAGCTTGATGAGATCGGGGTGCAGGCCGTGGACGTTCGTTTCGAACACGGCGCGCTCGCCCTCTTCCTTGATGGTCTGGTTGACCTCGCGCTGGGCCTTGGCAACCATTTCCTCAATGCGGGCGGGATGGATACGGCCGTCCTGAATGAGCTTTTCGAGCGCCAGACGCGCCACCTCGCGGCGGACGGGATCGAAGCTCGAAACCGTGATGGCCTCCGGCGTATCGTCGATGATGAGATCGCAGCCGGTGAGCGTTTCGATGGAACGGATGTTGCGTCCCTCGCGGCCGATGATGCGGCCCTTCATTTCGTCGTTGGGGAGAGGAACGACGGAAACGGTGATCTCGCTCGTGTGGTCGGCGGCACAGCGCTGGATGGCCGTGGCGATGACCTCGCGGGCCTTCTGCTCGGCTTCGTCCTTGAACTGGGCTTCAACTTCCTTGACCTTGGCGGCCATTTCGTGCGTGCAGTCAGCCTCGATGCTCTTGATGAGGTACTGCTTGGCTTCCTCCACGGAGTAGCCGGAGATCTTTTCCAGCATGTCGAGCTGGCTCTTCTTGATGAGCTTGATCTCCTCCTGCTGGGCATCGGCTTCCTGGAGCTTACGGTTGAGGGTATCGGTCTTCTTTTCGAGCGCTTCGGTTTTGCGGTCGAGATTTTCTTCCTTCTGCTGGAGACGGCGCTCCTGCTTGGAAACTTCGTTGCGGCGCTCTTTCACTTCGCGGTCGCACTCGGTGCGGGTGCGATGGATCTCTTCCTTCGCCTCGAGCAGCGCCTCGCGCTTTTTGTTTTCAGCGGTTTTAATGCCTTCGTTGATGATGCGCTTCGCTTCATCTTCGGCGCTGGCGATCTCGCGCTCGGAAACCTTTTTCCGGTACATAACGCCCAGCACAAAGCCGATCAGCAAAAACACCAGCACGGCAACGATGCTGGCGACGATCATCCATACGGACATTTGCGGCATAAGTCGGTCTACCTCCTTCTTGCGTACTTCTCTTATGATAAAGGGTCATTTTGAAATTAAAGGAGTTCCCCATCTCTCCTATAATATCATAAGGTATATTTTATCGATTCTTTAGCGTTATGTCAAGCGCTTTCTGCTTCGGCGGAAACAAATTATTACAATCTGTAATATGCAGGACGAAGTTGCACGCAGCAGCTTTTGGTGCACCCGGATCTTTGTATGTCAAGACCGAATTTTGCCAAAAATCCCCGCCACATTTTCTACGCTTTTTCGCATTGACTTTCCATAATTTCCGCCGTCGGAGGCCGTCGAACACCTCAGCGCCAGGAAAACGCAACCGGGTTTTCAAAGAGTTATCAACATTTCCCACAGACTTTTCAACATCGATTTTTCCTTTATGTTTCAATGCTTCTCCGCAAATATACCAGAAAATGTCAACCCCGCAAACGGCAGTTTGCATCGTTCCGCTTCCCGTTATGCGGTTTCCATAACGGGCTTCTCTGTACAATATGCAGGGAAAACTGCACAATAACGCGACACCGGCGGAGGCCTAAGCCTCCGCCGGTATCAAATTTGAAGTGGGGTCTCGTTTGATTTGATTTATCGCATAAATCCGCCCTCGCGCATGGAGACATAGTCGTTTCCGGCAACGATGATGTGGTCGGAAAGCTCCACGCCGAGCAGGTCGAGCGCGCGGGAGAGCCGCGCCGTGGAGGTCTCATCCTCCACAGACGGCAGCGCCACGCCGCTGCGGTGGTTGTGCGCAAGGATCACAGCGCTTGCACGGTACTGCAGCGCGATCTCCGCAAGCTTCCGCGCGTTGATCTCGGCGGCGTCCACCGTGCCGCGGCTTATCGCCGCGCATTGGATCGGGCGCTTTCTCGCGTCGAGCAGCAGCGCGTAGACGACCTCTTCCGTTTCGTACATGAACCGCGGGATGAAATACCGCCCCGCGGCCGCGGCGGAATCGACCGGCTCGTTCGACGGTGTTTTGTCGAGCAGATACCGGCGGCTGAATGCCGGGATGAGCCGCAGAAGCGTCACGGCGTTTTCGCCGATGCCCGGTACCGTGAGAAGCTCCTGCTCGTTTGCTTCCAGCACGGCGGAAAGCGAGCCGAACTTCTCCAGCAGCGCATGCGCCATTCCGTTCGTATCACACCGGGGCGCGGCATAAAAGAGCAGCAGCTCCAGGGCGTTTATGTCGTTGAAGTTTTCAAGACCGTGGCCGCGGAAGCGTTCCTTCATCCGCGAGCGGTGTCCGTCGTGGACGCCCATTTCCCTCGCCCCTTATCTCTTGAATCAAATCTGTTTTTCCAGCGGCATCGTCGCGTAGGCATTGAGCTCCGGCCCGGCGGTGTGTCCGGCAAGGAACTCATAATAACCCTGGCAGCCGATCATTGCGGCGTTGTCGCCGCAGAGACGAAGCGGCGGAACAAAAAGCTGCGCCCCCGCCTTTTCCGCCGCGGCAGCAAAGTCGGCGCGGATGCGGGAATTGGCCGCAACGCCGCCCGCCACGGCGATCTTTTTATAGCCGAGCTCCGCGGCCGCCGCCATCGTGCGCGGCACGAGCGATTCGCTCACCGCGCGGCAGAGCGATGCGGCAAGCCCTGCGCGGTCGAGCGTTTCGCCGGTCTGCTCGCAATGGTGCGCGAGATTGATGACCGCGGTCTTGAGCCCGGAAAAGCTCATGTCGTAAGGGTTCTCGCCGACGAACGGGTGCGGCAGAGTGTAAGCATCGTCGCGCCCCTCTTTTGCCAGACGATCGATCGGCGCGCCGCCGGGATACGGCAGGCCGAGCACACGCGCGGATTTATCAAAGCACTCGCCCGCGGCATCGTCGCGCGTCTGGCCAAGAATGCGAAGGTCGGTATAGTCGCGCACATCCACGAGCATCGTATTGCCGCCGGAGATGGCAAGGCAGAGGAACGGCGGCTCCAGCTCCGGGTAGGCAATGTAATTGGCGGCGATGTGGCCGCGGATGTGGTGCACCGGGATGAGCGGGATGCCGAGCGCCGAGGCAGCGCTCTTGGCAAAGTTCACGCCCACGAGCACCGCGCCGATGAGCCCCGGCGCATACGACACCGCCACAGCGTCGAGATCAGACTTTTTTATGCCCGCCGCCGCGATGGCGCGGTCGGCCAGCCGGGAGATGACCTCCACATGGCTGCGCGAGGCGATCTCCGGCACGACGCCGCCGTATACGGCGTGCAGGTCGGCCTGGGAGAAGATCTGGTCGGTGAGCACCTTTCGCCCATTTTCGGTCACGGCGACGGCAGTCTCGTCGCACGTGGATTCCACAGATAATATCAGCATAGCGTTATTCCGCCTCTTTTTGGAAGAATTTCGACATCAGAATAGCATCTTCCGCCGGTTTTTCATAGTAGTTTTTTCGTTTTCCCACGGTTTCAAAGCCGTTTTTTTCATAAAGCCGCCGCGCGGCAAGATTGCTCTCGCGCACCTCGAGCTGCACCACGGCGGCCTGCCGCCGCGCCGCTTCCTCAAGGAGCGCTCTAAGGAGCGCCGCGCCGACGCCGCGGCGGCGAAAGTCCGGCGCCACGGCAACATTTCCGATATCGCCCTCATCGAGCACGAAGCGCGCCCAGACGTAGCCGAGAAGGTCTCCCTCCTCTTCAGCGATGAGAATAACAGCGCCGTCAACAGCCAAAAGCCGCGCAAGCATTCCCTCGTCCGCCCCGTCCGGAAATTCCGAGCGTTCCAGCGCCGCGACGGCGGGAATGTCGGCGGCAGCCGCTTTGCGAACGATCATGTTCCGTGCGCCTCCGCCCAGTTTTTGCCCCAGCCGGCGTCTGCGGTGAGCGGCACGGAGTAGGATACGGCGTTTTCCATTTCTTCGCGCAGCACCTGCACGGCCTTTTCGCGCTCCGCTTCCGGGCACTCGACAATCAGCTCGTCGTGCACCTGCAATATGAGCTTTGCCTTCATGCCCTCGGCGCGCAGCCGCCGATCCACATTCACCATGGCGAGCTTTATAACGTCCGCCGCCGTGCCCTGGATGGGCATGTTGAGCGCGACGCGCTCGCCGAACGCGCGCAGCGCCGGAACGTTCAGCTCCGGCAGATACCGCCGCCGGTGGAAAAGCGTTTCGGCATAGCCGAGCTCCTTGGCGCGCCGGACGGCCTCCTTCTGGTAATCGCGCACGCCATGGAAGCGCGCAAAATAGGCGTCCATATAGTCCTTCGCCTCGCCGTAGCCAACGCCGATGTCCTGCGCGAGCGAGAAGGCGGAAATGCCGTACACGATGCCGAAGTTCACGGCCTTCGCTCTCCGGCGCTCCTCGGCAGTCACGTCCTCCAGCGGCACGCCGAACACCTGCGAGGCCGTGACACGGTGGACGTCCTCGCCGGAGAGGAACGCCGCGCGCATCGCCTCGTCGCCCGAGATGTGCGCGAGCAGGCGCAGCTCGATCTGCGAATAGTCCGCGTCCACGAGCACGTTGCCGGGCGCGGCGACGAACATTTTGCGAAGCCCCGCCCCCAGCTCGCGCCGGACGGGGATATTCTGGAGATTTGGCTCGGTGGACGAGAGGCGTCCCGTCGCCGTGACGGTCATCTGGAAATTCGTGTGGATACGCCCGTCCGCGCCGATGACCTTCAAAAGGCCGTCCGCGTAGGTGGATTTGAGCTTGGTAAGCTCTCGGTATTCGAGCACATGGCGCACGACGGGCTCGTAGCGGAGCTTGTCGAGCACGTCGGCATTGGTGCTCCAGCCGGTCTTGGTCTTTTTCCCGCCGGGGAGCCCGAGCTTTTCAAAAAGCACGGCGCCGAGCTGCTTCGGGGACTGGATGTTGAACTCCTCCCCAGCCTCGGCCCAGACCGCTTCGCGCAGCGCGTCGATGCTGCCCGTAAGACTCTCGCCGAAGGCGCGCAGCGCCTCCGCGTCGGCAAGGAAGCCTTCGTTTTCCATTTTGGCGAGCACCGCGCAGAGCGGCAGCTCGATCTTTCGGAACAGCTCCTCCATCTGCGCTTCGCGCAGCTTCGGGAGCATCGCTTCCTCGAGCGCCGCGACGCTCGCCGCGCGCGAGGCCATCTCGCCGAGCCGGTCGGCAAGCGTTTTCCCCTCCCCGCCGGAGAGGTCGAGCATGAGCTGATCGCCGGTGTCCGGCGCGCCGGACGAGGTATACGGCGTGAAGCCGCAGTAAGCGAGCGTGAGCTTTTCGATCTCATACCCGGCGGCGGTCGCGTCGAGAAGATACCCGGCAAGCGCGCTGTCGAACACCCAGTTTT
>CAVIVK010000039.1:0-3525 GCA_963645975.1 Bifidobacteriaceae bacterium
CGCGCCGGATAAGATCGTTCGTTTCCATAGCTGCGATTATATCACGCTAACTTTGTATTGACAATGCAAAAGCCATAGAAAAAAGGCTCCCTCTGACGAGGGAGCTGTCAGCCCGTGGCTGACTGAGGGAGAGAAAACCACATTTTTGCAGAGAACGAATTCTCTCCCTCCGTCACGGTGCTGCGCACCGTGCCACCTCCCTCGTCAGAGGGAGGCACATTATCCATAGTCTTGCGTAGCTACAAAAGCCTCGTGCTCGGCAAGTGTGGCAAAGAAGCGCATGCTCTTTGTCTCCATATCGAGCGCGAAGTAATAATACCCGGTCTGCTCGGGGTTGAGCGCGGCCTCGATGGACTTCATACCGGGGTTGCAGATCGGTCCGGGCGGCAGTCCCTGATAGAGATAGGTGTTGTACGGGCTGTCGGTGGCCTGAATGAGTTCGGTGGACATCGTCGTCTCGCCGGTCTCGCGGATGGCGTATACAACCGTAGAGTCAAGCTGGAGAGGCATGCCGGCGTTCAGGCGGTTATAGATGACCGAGGCGATCGTTGCGCGCTCGGCGTCGTTCGCGGCCTCGCGCTCGATGAGCGAGGCGACGGTGATCACCTGCCGGAACGTCAGATTCAGCGCCTGTGCCTTTTGCCACATCTCGTCCGTGATGCGGTAATGGAGGTTGGAGAGGAATTTGTTGATTGCGCTCGACGCCTGCATTCCCTGATAGAAGTAATACGTATCCGGGAAGAGGAAGCCCTCGAGCCGGTAGGGATCGCCCGTCTCCACGCCCTCAAGGAAGGCATACGAAAACTCGGCGTTCGCCGCGGCGGCATAGAGGTCTTCCTTGCTGCACACGCCGTTTTCCTCCAGCTTGGCGAACACCTGATCCAGGTTGTAGCCCTCGGGGAACATAACGAGCGTCTGAAGCTGCGAATCCGCGCCGGTCTGCATCTTTTTCACAAGTGCGCGGTAATCGAGATTCGTCGTGAGCGCATACGTGCCGGGGCTGAGCTGCGCCTCGGCGTTAGAGAAACGCGAGTAGAGCTGGAAGAGCCACTTGTAGTTGATGAGACCATAGTCCTTCAATATGCCGGACACGGTGTTCATATCTGCCACGCGGATCGTTTTCGTGCCGGTGACGTTTCCGTCGTCGTCCGTCACGTCTACGGTTTTCTGCGTAAAGGCGCTCTCCGGCAGCGTGATCTCCACGCTCTCGGCGCTTTTGTTGAGCGCGAGCACGTCCGAGGCCGCCATCCAGCCGAATACTGCCAGCAGAATGCTTGCGCAGAGGATGAATGCGGCATACATGATGCCGCCCATGCATCCGATGCGTCCGTCGCGCCGCGAGCGAATGGGCATATACGCCCGCTCCGCCTCGCGCGGATCGAGTTCCGCCTCGACCGGTTGGGGCGAGGCTTTCTCCTTTTTCGGTTCGCTCTCCGGCTTTCTCTCCGGGCGCGTTGTCCGCACGGAGCGCACCGGTTTCTTTTTTCCCGGCTTTGCGCTCTTGGCCGCCGGGGGCTTGGGTGCTTTCGGCGTCTTCGGCGTTTCCGGTGCAGCAGTCTCCGATGCTTCCGGCGCAGCCGGGGCTTCGGCAGCCTTCTCCGGTTCTTCCGCCGGGGGCGGCTCGGGCGCAGCGTGGCGCCCGACAGGGGGATCGGCCTCGGGCCGAATTTTTTCTTCGTCAGACATAAATGCTCTCCTTGGAGTTGTAACCGCCCGCGGCGCTCGGGCATAGAATACCGCAGACGGGGCGAGAAGCCCCGGCGGAACTGCGAAACGATGTTACCGACCGGCCGGAGCGCCGTGCGCGGCCGGGGCGCAAATATGGCACGGGGAAAGGGTATTCTCCATGTTCTGTGGAAATAATAACGGCTGCCTCTGGATCATCATCATTCTCATCCTGCTCTGCGGCTGCGGGTGCGGCGGCTGTGGCTGCAACAACGGCTGCGGCTGCGGAAACAACAACGGCTGCGGCTGCGGCTGCTAAAACTTACGGAGGCTGCGGCTCGCCGCAGCGCTCCCACTTTGCTCGCACATCTGCGAGGCTCTCCTGCGGGAGAGCCTTTTTTATTTCCGCTCGCGCGCCGCGAGAAGGAGGATCTTTGGCAGACGGATCATACGTTTTATACGCTTTGGTTCGCGCAGCAGCCGGTAGAGCCATTCAAGCCCCAGCTTCTGCCATGCTTCCGGCGCACGGGGGATGTCCCCGGCGAATACGTCGAGCAATCCGCCGACGCCGATCATGACGGCATTCGTTCTCTGCCGGTTTCGCGCCATCCAGAGCTCCTGCCGCGGCGCGCCGAGACCGAGGAGCAGCAGGTCGGGCTGTTCTCTCTCAAGCGCGGCAAAAAGCGCCGTTTCATCGGAAATATACCCATTTTCCGTTCCGGCGATACGAAGGCCGGGGTAAGCGCTCTGCAAAGCCCTCCCCGCCCTTTCGGCGACGCCGGGGCGTGCACCGTAGAGAAACACGCTGCCGCCCCGCTCCGCAAGCCGGGAGAGGAGCCGCGGCGTAAGATCCGAGCCCGCAACGCGCTCGGGAAGAGGCGTTTTCAAAAGCCGCGCGGCATAGAGATCCCCCACACCGTCCGCGAGCACAAGCTCTGCGCCGTTCACCGCGGCGGCATACGCCGCGTCCTCCCGGCTGTGCAGAACGATCTCGGGGTTGGCCGTTACGATATACCCGCCCTTCCGGGCGCGCAGCAGCGCGTCCGCGCGCTCTTCGGCTTCGTTGAGCGTCAGCGCATCGAACGCGACGCCGAGAATATTGGTTTTCATACCTCGGAAAACACCTTGCCGATCTTTTCGCGAATGAGAAGGTCAGCCGATTCGTCGTAGCTCGTCGCGCCCATATTCACAAGCGCAAGCTTGCGCCCCTGATAGTAGCGCAGCAGCCCCGCTGCGGGATATACTGCGAGCGACGTGCCGCCTACGATTAGGACGTCCGCTGCGCGAATAAAGTTCACCGCGTCGGTGATGTCCCGCTCGGCGAGCGGCTCTTCATAGAGCACAACTTCCGGGCGGAGCACGCCGCCGCACGAGCAGCGCGGCACACCTTCGCCGGTGTTGACGGCTTCCTCGGAGCAGGGCTTTCCGCATTTGGCACAGCGGCAGCGGTGGATGGAGCCATGCAGCTCAATGACGCGCTTACTGCCCGCGGCCTGATGGAGGCCATCGATGTTCTGCGTGATGACGGCGCGGAGCTTTCCTTCCCGTTCGAGCTCCGCGAGACGCCGGTGCGCCGCGTTTGGCTGCACCGATTTGTCCGGGATGAGCTTGGCGCGGTAAAAGCGGAAGAACTCTTCGGGGTTCCGCTCGAAAAACGTGTGGCTCAGAATTGTCTCCGGGGGATATTTGTATTCCTGCCGGTACAACCCGTCCGTGCTGCGAAAATCCGGGATACCAGACTCCGTGGACACGCCCGCGCCGCCGAAAAAGACGATATTGTCGCTCTCAGCGATCCATTGGCGGAGCACCGCGATATTGTCCTGCATGGAAACACTCCCCCTTTTACTAAGGGTATTATAC
>CAVIVK010000040.1:0-4314 GCA_963645975.1 Bifidobacteriaceae bacterium
CTGCCGGTGGCGTCCTTGTTCCAGGACTTGTCGAGAGCCTTGCTGAGACCCCAGTACAGGAAGAACGCAACGATCATGCTGACAACCGCCGGGATGAAGAAGTTGTGGTTGACGCAGATCTGGCCGATGACGGTGGCGATGATCCAGGAGACGATGCCGACCCAGTTGATAGCCTGGTTCTCCTTGGAGTTCTTCACGCACCACTGCTCCGCGATCATCATAGCCGGGATGGGCGGCAGGAGAACCGACAGAGCCTTGACGATGGGCAGAAGGTACTTCACAGCGCCGGCAGACGCGAAGATGGCAGCGGCGGCAGCCACGATGATGGCGAGCACAGAGTGCTTGATCTTGCCTTCGACCTTCGTGTCAACGAAGACGTTCTGCAGAGCGAGGGACGCGGAGTAGATGTTGTTGTCCTGCGTCGTCCAGACACAGAAGATGGCGCAGACGAACACCAGAATGCCGAGGCCGAGGGCCGCGGTAGCAGCGACGAAGCTGGCATTGCCGGTGGCCTGCGCGGTCATGGCGCCGACGAGCTCGATCATGGCAAGGCCAATGTACACGGCGATGGGGGCCGAAATAGCAACGTGCTTGCCGTTCTTCGCATAGCGGGTGACGTCCGGCGTGACGATGCAGCCGAAGATCCACGCGCCGACGATCGAGGTGGAGCCGGTAGCGAAGGTGAGCTGCGTCGTGCTGGGAACATAATGCACAACGGTGTCGAAGCCAGCCTTATTGCCGATGGCAATGAAGGAAGCGATGGCCAGGATGACGGCGGCGGGAGCGCCGAGCCAGCTGACGATCTCCAGGCCCTTCACGCCGCGGATGGCGGACTGAGCCCAAAGGGCAACGACGATGATCGCGGTGGCCCACATGGGCAGCGGCCACCACTTGAAGTTAGCGAGAACCATGTCCGCGAAGGTGTTCGCGTTCACAGCGATCCAGTTAACGGCGGACAGAGCGATCAGCACGGACATGATGGCCGAGCTGCGCTTGCCGAGGAAGTTGCGGGCGAGGACCAGCGTGGTCTTGCCGCTCTTCGCGCCGATGATGCCGAGCATGACGGCGACGAAAGCAAGAATACCGTTGCCAACGACGATGGACCAGACCGTACCGCTGAAGGACATCTGGGAGCCGACCGTAGCGCCGGTAACAAAGTTCGAAAGAGAGATGCAGTAGCCAAGAAGAATAACAAGGATGGTGCCGAGCGATTTACGCTTGTCCATGGGGACGCTGCCAAACGCATATTCGATCTCGGAACCGCCCTTTTCCGCAGCTTTCTTTTCGGGCTCTTTGGACATGAAAAAAAACTCCTCTCGTTCTTTTTACGAAATGCGCGCCTCCGAATGACACATTTCGTTCACATTTCCGGATTATAGCACTTTCCATACCAAATACAATCCCTATTCAATGTCAAAAACCAAAAATCGTCATAATATCCATATAATTATTAACAAGTATTTGACACCCATTTTATTGGATGGTATAATTTTTTATTGGATGATATAAATTTTTGAGTGAATTTTCATTCGGTTATATGTTTTGTAAATGTAAACATCAAGCATGAGAGGTAAATGATATGAGCAAACCCGACCATATCCACCGCGCCTGGTGGATGCTGATCGGCTGTTGTCTGCTGCAGGGCGGCTCGCTCGGCATCATCCATAACTGCCGGGGCATTTTTTATGATCCCGTAATCGAAGATCTCGGCTTCGGCATGGGCGCTTTTTCCTTTTATATTCTCTTTTTCGGCGTATGCTCCTGCTTTGTGCTGCCGTTTGTCGGAAAGCTCTTCCGCAAGGTCGATTCCCGCGTTCTGCTCGGCGGCGCGTCGCTCGTTTTTTCCGGTACGGTGTTCGTGATGGGCTTTTTCCATACATTGCCCGCATTCTACATTGCCGGAGCCATTCAGGGCTTTGCGAGCGCGTTTCTCATGTTCTTCCCCGCGCCGTACATTCTCGGCAACTGGTTTTATAAAAAGCGCGGCCTCGCCGTCGGTCTTTCGGCAGCCGTTGCGGGGCTGGCCGGTGTGCTCGGCAACCCGCTCGGCAACGCGATCATCTGCGCTTTCGGCTGGCGGATGGGCTTTTTTTCGTTCGGTCTCATTTCCCTTGTGATGATGTTCCCGGTGTCGGTCTTTCTGCTGCGCCGCTCGCCGGAGGACGTCGGCTGCCGCCCCTACGGCGCGGAGGATGACGACGCGCTCACCGGCAAGAGCTGTCCGCTCCACGGCGTTCCGGCCTCTCGTGCCAAGCGGGAGAGCGCTTTCTGGCTTTTGATCCTCGCCGGGCTGCTCGCGGCCTTTACCTGTGCCTACTATGCGCATCTCAGCCCGCTCGGCATATACTTTGGCTACGGCTCCGTTTTCGGCGCGCTGATGGTATCCTGCTCCATGGCGGGAAACGTTGTGAGCAAGCTGCTGCTCGGCCAGCTTTACGACCGGTTTGGGCTGCGCACCGCGCTCGCCGCCGGGACTGCGGCTGTTGTGGCGGGCTTTCTCCTATTGCTCGTAGATTCGCTCCCGGTGCGTATCGTTGGGTCGTTCCTTTACGGCTTCTCCATGGCGATGAGCGCCATTATGATCGCCATCACCATCCGCGATTTATACGGCAGCCGGGACTACGGCGATCTTCTCTCCTACAGCTCCATGGCGTCTACGCTCGGAACCTCGGTCAACATTGCCATCATAGGCTATATGGTAGACGGCTTTGGCCGGCAGCGCGGATACATCATCAGTTTGTGGTACGGCCTCGCGCTGACGCTCGCCATGGGCGTACTGCTCATCGTATCCATCCGCGGCGGACGAAAAATTGCTGCGGAATATAAGACCGGCGCTGTTGCCGGGGAAAAAGCAAAACAATAAAGAAGGGCTGGAAAATCCTTTGAAACACGATTCACTCCATCAGCAGGCGATCCGGGAGATCACGGAGCGCCTCATTTCCACCGGAAGCATGGATGGCACGCTGGAAAACTGCCCCGGCATGAAAGAGCGCGTCACGCGCCTGATCGGACTTTTGCGCAGCGCCATGTATCCGCATATTTTCGGCACATCCTCCCGGCGCGGCAGCGCCGCCTCTGCCATCGCGGTGAGCTACAATCTGCAGAGCGCCGCGGAGCTCCTCGAGCAGATTCTCGTCACGATTCGGCCGGAGCTTTCGGAGGACGAGACCGACGCGATCATTCTCCGTTTTCTCGAACAGATCCCGGAGATCAAGGCGTGCCTCGAAACCGATATTCAGGCCGCCTACGACGGAGACCCCGCCGCAATGAGCCGCGAAGAGATTATGCTCGCCTATCCCGCGTTTGAGGCTATCAGCATATACCGCATGGCGCACCGGCTGTACAAAATGGGCATCCCCATGCTGCCGCGCATGATGACCGAATACGCCCACCAGCTCACCGGCATCGACATTCACCCGGGCGCAACGATCGGCAACTACTTCTTCATTGACCATGGCACCGGCGTCGTCATCGGCGAAACGACGACCATCGGCGAGCACGTGAAGCTCTATCAGGGCGTCACGCTCGGCGCAAAGAGCTTCGAGCTGGACGAAAACGGCAACCCCGTCAAGGGCATCAAGCGCCACCCGGACATTGGGAACCACGTTGTTGTCTATGCCGGGGCGACGATTCTCGGCGGCATGACCCGCATCGGCGATAACTGCGTGATCGGCGGCAACGTGTGGCTCACGCACTCCATCGAGGCCGGACGCACCGTGCTCGCCGCGGAAGAGCGCGGAACGAAAATTATATGACCCATATTATGCAAAACACCCTCTCCGGCCGGAGAGGGTGTTTTCTGTTATTTCTGTACTTCGGGAATGGCGTGGTAGCGCTCGAGCTCCTTTTTGTATTCCTCGGTCTTGTCGAAGCCGCAGCCGTACATCTCCGGGCAGAAGCCGCGGTAAACGCACTCGCGCACCATGCAGGAGGCGAGCTCGGGTTCGATCTTCGCAACCTCGTCCTTCACGAGCTGCCATGCCTGACGCGTTTCGGGGCTTGCCCCGGAGCAGAGGCGCTTGCGGCTGATCGTGATGAGCGCCTGCGCGTCCGCCTGACACTGGTGGAGCACCGGGGCGTTCTGCGGCCGCTCGGTGCGGTCTACGCCGGTGCGGTCGGTGCGCTGGGTGCTGACGAAGTGCTCAATGCCCACCTTGTGGCGGACAATATGGACGCTGACCCAGTACGGAAGATCGCTCCACTTCCACGAAAACTGCATCAGCCGGATCGGCGAATGCTCGGCGAGCAGGATTCTCTTTTTCCACGCCGCTGTGGGATATACGCCCTTCTCCTTGCCGACAGTGTTCATGGCGG
>CAVIVK010000040.1:4324-7589 GCA_963645975.1 Bifidobacteriaceae bacterium
ATTTACTTCTCCTCTTTCTCTCGGTTTGCCGAGGCCAGCGCCGCAATCTGCGGGTATTTATCCAGAATGCGCCCGTAATTCTCGCGCCGGTGCGGGATCAGGCACGCGCTGCAATCCTTGAAGCCGGATGCCAGATACGTAAAATTACCGCCGCATTTATCGCCCAGAGCATACAGCGGGCAGTAGCAGAACAGACAGTTGAAATCCTCCGGCTTGTCCGTTTTATGGCAGGGGAAATATTCGCAGTTCCGGTTCTGGAAAAACGAGTACCCCTTCCCTTCCCATTCCGGCTTGATCGCCATATCGCATCACCTCTCCCGACAGGATACCATACTTTTTCCCGTCCGTCCACCCTGAATGAAAAAAGAGAAAATTTCCGCAGGTATTCCCATAAACGCTTTGCCGTGATAGAATAAAAAAGATTTTGTCAAAGAGAGGAATTTTATGGAAGAGCCCACAAAAATGAAACGCTTCATTCTTCGTCTGCTGATCTTCTGCGCGGGGCTGGTCGTGCTCTCGCTCGGCATTGACCTCAATACCAAAACACAACTCGGCATATCGCCGATCAATTCTGTGCCGTTCAATGTTCACCAATTGACCGGACTTCCGCTCTGGGTGTGCGTTTACGCCTTTTATCTGCTGTTTATCCTGCTGCAATGGCTGCTGCTGCGAAAGGGTTTTCATCCGGTCCAGTTTTTGCAGATCGGCACAAGCTTTGTAAACAGCATCCTGATCCAGTTTTTCGATGACCGCATCCCGCTTCTGACAACGCCGGTCTGCCAGTATCTGGTGCTCGCTCTGGCCATTGTGCTCACGGCGATCGGCAGCGCGGTGACCGCCGGGATGCATCTCATCCCGAATCCCGGCGAGGGCGCCGCCGGGGCAATCGGCACGGCGCTCAAACGCGATTTCGGCCTTGGGAAAAATGTTCTGGATCTCGGGTGCGTGGCGCTCTCCGTTGTAATCACGCTCCTTTTCGCCCACCGGATCATGAACATCGGGATCGGAACGGTTTTGTCGATGCTCGTCACGGGGCGCATCGTGAAGCTCTTTTCCGGCCCCACCGCAAAGCTCTACGAAAAGGTTTCCTGAAACTTTAAAAGACGCCGAAGGTATTTCTTCGGCGTCTTTTGCATGCGTATAACGAATCTTTTACACCATATGACAGCTGCCGCAGTTTTCGCAGTCGGGGAACTGGGAATGGTCATAGGGGATGTTGTTCTTGTCGTAGTAGTCCTTCACGGCGGTCTTGATGGCTTCCTCGGCCAGCACGCTGCAATGCAGCTTGTGCGCAGGCAGACCGTCAAGCGCTTCCACGACCTCCTTGTTCGAAACGGCGAGCGCTTCCTCGATCGTCTTGCCCTTGATCATCTCGGTGGCCATGGAGCTTGATGCGATGGCACTGCCGCAGCCGAACGTTTCAAACTTCACATCTTCAATGACGTTGTCCTTGATCTTCAAATACATTTTCATGATATCGCCGCATTTGGCGTTGCCGACCTCGCCGACACCGTCCGCATCGGGAATCTCACCGACGTTGCGGGGATTTTTGAAATGATCCATAACCTTATCGCTGTAAAGAGCCATGATGCTTGCCTCCTTTTATCTCAAAGCATGAACTGTTTTTTGCCGGACGTAAGGTCTTTCCAAACCGGGGACATGTTGCGGAGATATTCCACAACGCGCGGAATTTCGCGCAGCATGTGATCGACCTGCTCTTCTGTGTTCTCCTCGCAGAGCGTGAGACGCAGCGAGCCGTGCGCAACCTCGTGCGGGCGGCCGATGGCGAGCAGAACGTGGCTCGGATCCAGCGAGCCGGACGTGCACGCGCTGCCGGAGGAAGCACAGATGCCCGCCTCGTCGAGCAGGAGAAGAAGGCTCTCGCCCTCGATGCCCTCAAAGCAGAAATTTACATTGCCGGGGAGACGCTTCGTCTCGTCACCGTTGAGCGCCGCATGCGGGATCGTCTTGAGCCCCGCGATGAGCTTATCGCGCAGAGCGCTGACATACGCCGCGTTCTTGTCGATATTCTCGCACGCCTCGGAAAGCGCCGCCGCCATCGCGACAATGCCGCCGATGTTCTCCGTGCCGGCGCGCTTGCCGCGCTCCTGTGCGCCGCCCTCGATCACGTTCACCAGAGGAATGCCGCGGCGGGCATACAGCGCGCCGACGCCCTTCGGGCCGTGGAACTTATGTGCGGAAAGGGAGAGCATATCGATGTTCTGTGCCTTCACGTCGATGGCGACGTGCCCCGCCGCCTGCACGGCGTCCGTGTGGAAGATGACGCCCTTTTCACGGCACACCGCGCCGATCTCCGCGATGGGCTGGATCGTGCCGATCTCGTTGTTGGCGTACATGATCGTCACGAGGCAGGTATCCTCGCGGATGGCGTCGCGCACCTGTTCGGGCGTAACGATACCGTTTTCGTGAACATCCAGCAGCGTGATCTCGTAGCCATACTTTTCCAGCTTTTTGAGGGTGTGCAGCACGGCATGATGCTCGAACGCCGTGGAAATGATGTGCTTCTTGCCCTTCTTCGCGCCGATGGCCGCCGCAGAGAGAATGGCCTGGTTGTCCGCTTCGCTGCCGCCGGAGGTGAAGGTGATCTCCCGCGCCTCGGCACCCAGACACTTGGCAACCGTTTCACGCGCCGCGGCGAGCGCTTCTGCCGACTTCTGGCCGAATTCGTAAAGACTCGAAGCGTTGCCATACCAGGTATCCAAATACGGCAGCATCGCGTCAATGGCCGTTTTGCTCATCTTCGTGGTTGCCGCGTTGTCCGCATATACAAACATGGAAAAAGCTCCTTTCAAAACCCTACTGTTTTTGTATGTTTTTAATGTAGCATCATAAACATATATTGTCAATAGGTTTTTTCCAAGGAGCTTTTTCGCGCCGGGTTATTCCCCGGAATCGGGCGATTTTGCGGCAATATTGCCGTTTATGAGGTCGGCGAGCGTGACGCTCTCCAGATAGTCGTTCATCACGCGGTCCAGCTCCCTCCAGAGCGGCAGCGTGAGACAGTTGTCGGCGTTCGGGCACTCCGATTCACCGGACTTGACGCAGGATACCGGCGCTATGGAGCCCTCCGCAACGCGGAGGATATCGCCGACGGCGTATTCCTCCGGACGGCGGGCAAGCCGGTAGCCTCCGCCGCGGCCGCGCTGCGTCTGCAAGAAACCGCTGCGGCTAAGCGCGGCGACAATGCCTTCGAGATATTTTTCCGATATGTTCTGGCGCTGGGCGATGTCCATCAGCACAACGT
>CAVIVK010000041.1:0-2528 GCA_963645975.1 Bifidobacteriaceae bacterium
GGCAGAGATAAGCTTAATGGCTTCGAGATGGAACATATCGGTCATTTCCCAAGCAGCCTTGGTGGTGTAGCCCTCAATGGCGTGGGTCAGAGCATCCATACCGGTGGCAGCGGTGAGGCCCGCGGGCATCGAGCTCATCATCTCGGGATCGACGATCGCGACAATGGGCATATCGTGCGGATCGACGCAGACGAACTTGCGCTTGCGCTCAACATCGGTGATGACGTAGTTGATGGTGACCTCAGCGGCGGTGCCGGCGGTCGTCGGGATGGCGATGATGGGCACGCAGGGCTTCTTGGTATCCGCCACGCCCTCGAGAGAGCGCACATCGGAAAATTCGGGGTTATTGATGATAATGCCGATGGCCTTGGAGGTGTCCATGGGAGAGCCGCCGCCGATGGCGATCAGGTAATCCGCGCCGGCGGCCTTGAACGCGGCAACGCCGTCCGTCACGTTCTCAATGGTGGGGTTGGGCTTTATATCGGAGAAAATCTCATAGCTCAGTCCGGCAGCGTCCAGAACGTCGGTCACGCGAGCGATAACGCCGTGACGCAGAAGAGTGGGTCCGCAGCAGATGAGCGCTTTTTTCAGTCCGCGGGACTTGACTTCGGTGGGCAGCTCCTGGATGGCACCTGCGCCGTGATAAGAGGTCTGGTTGAGCATGATTCTGTTTGCCATAGTAATGTTTCTCCTTTCATAATGTGAAAATCGACTTATTACTGATTTTGCTGCTCTTAATCAACACTTTCGAGCACGGCCACATTGTAATGCGGCATATAGGACTTGTCAACGCACATACTCACCAAAAATCGGCTGAATTTATAAAAAACGCCTTGGCAAATTGGTGATTTCGCAAAATAAAAATCCATCCGAAAATCTACCGGCGGAGGAATACCGTATAGGCAGGATCATGCGGCTTGTGATATAATCGAAGAAAAACGTGGAGGAAGCGTTATATGCGCAAGGAGAGGAAGCCGTTTTCGCTCAAATGGGGGCTTACAGCGGTTATGGCGGCGTGCTGGGTTATTCCCATCGTCACAATCGTGATCGTGGCTGGCGTACTGCTCAACCGAAACTACGAACAGAGCCTGCGCGAGAGCATCACCGCAAGCGTCGGCCACGCAATGGAACAGACGACGCTCCAACTGGATAACGCGATGGAAGCTTCCAAGGCCGTATCCTATAATGGCGAAATTCGCGAGGCCTACCGCGCCTATCAGCAGTCCGGCGACCGGCAGGCGCTCTATAACCGCGTCTATGCCTACTTCTCGCAGAACTTTTCGCGCGACGCGAATTTCAAGGCCGTGTTCCTCACGTTCAATGACCATCCGGATATGCTCTATTATTACGCCGACTCCTTCCGCGCGAACACCTTCCGGCTCTCCCAGCACTTTCGCACCGATGTACAGCCGCAGGTGGAGGAAACGCTCGAAGCTGTGGACACCGGCATTTACTTTCTCAAAGACGACGACGAACTTTATATGACGCGAAATCTTCTCGACGCCTCGTTCCACCCCTATGCGCAGCTCACGCTTCTTTGCGATACGGACACGCTCTTCCAGTCGCTCGCGGCGCTCTCGGTGAGCGCGCAGGTTGAAGCCTCGCTGGATGACGTGTCGTTCCAGCTCTCGGAGCTGCCGGACGCCGGCGCCGACCGGCTTCTTTTGAGCGACTACAGCGCCGACTTTGACGGGCACACGCTCTCCGTTACCGTGACAGCGCCGGAGCTGCGGCTGTGGGGTGCAATGCCGGAGCTGCGCTGGGCGGTGGCGCTCGTGCTGCTGCTCGGCACGCCGCTCGTCGGCGCGGTCATTCTGCTCTTTTACCGGCTTGTTACACGCCCTGTGGAAACGCTGGCCAATGCCGCGGCGCGCGTGGCTGGCGGCGAGCGCGGCTACTGCATCGAGGAGCGCGCCGGAAGTCTCGAATTTCAGAAGCTTTACCGGGACTTTAACGATATGTCCCTGCAGCTCAAGTGGCGCTTTGAGCAGCTCTACCGCGAGCAGCAGGCGCTGCAGGAAGCGCGTATCAAGGCGCTGCAATCGCAGATCAACCCGCATTTTCTCAATAACACGCTCGAGATTATCAGCTGGGAAGCGCGGCTCGCGGAAAACGAGCGCGTGTGCGCCATGACCGAGGCGCTCGCCACGATGCTCGATGCCGCGCTCGACCGCGACGGAAACGGCATGGCGTCGCTGCGGCAGGAGCTCGGGTATGTGGACGCTTATCTTTATATTATCTCCCAGAGGCTCGGCCCGGCGCTGATCGTCACGAAGAATGTGGATGAAGCTCTGCTTGACATCGTGATCCCTCGGCTCATTTTGCAGCCGATCGTAGAAAACGCCGTGGAGCACGACCTGACACCGCGGCGCGGCGGGCATCTCGCGGTGCGCGTCCGGCGCGAGGGCGATCTTCTCCGGCTGGAAGTGGAGCACGACGGGCAGATAACCCCCGACGAGCGCGCGCAGATCGACGCGCTGCTCACCGAAGCCTCCGACGGCAAGGCCGCCGGGAAGGTCGGTCTCCAC
>CAVIVK010000042.1:0-8761 GCA_963645975.1 Bifidobacteriaceae bacterium
TCATAGAGCAGCGTCGTATGCGGCAGCCACGCTTCCGAGCCTGTCCATTGGTCAAGATAGCTGCCATAGGTTTCCGCAATGCGCCGGTGGAGCGCCAAGAGCGCGCCGGCCTTCTCCGGGAGCGCAGCCACGATGGACGTTTCTTCCAACACCGCGAGCCGCGTATACTCCACCGCAAACCGGGAAATGCCTTTCAGCCGCGAGGCGCAGAACGCCATGAAACCGGCTTCGTCATCGCCCACGTAGGTGGCAAGCGTGATATGCCCGTACAGCGGTTTTGTACCGGCCTCGGGCACAGCCGCCTTTTTTAAGGCCGTCAGCTTTTCTGCGGAGCGCTCATCCAGTTTTGCGATAACGCACAGCATGGCTTTCAAACATCAGTACACGACCACGATCGTGCCGACGGTGATGTTGTTGTAGATCGTCGCGATGGCGTCGAGCGGCGTGTTGACGCAGCCGTGCGAGCCGTCGGTCAGATAAATGTCCCCGCCGTACTCGGTGCGCCACGAGGAATCGTGCAGGCCGATCTGGTCGTCGAACGGCATCCAGTAGTCCACATGGTCGTTCCACGTCGGGCCGACAAGGTAGGTGTCCGTCGTCATGCTCGCGATGCGGAAGCAGCCGCGGCGCGTATAGTCCCCGGCGGCAATGTTGCCGGTGACGACCGGCGTTTCCACGAGCAGCTTGCCGTCTACATAGTACCACATGTACTGGTTGTCAAGGCTGATCTCTACGAAGGTGTCTGTGAAATTATAATACCAGTACTGGCTCTTCCAGTACCACGAGGTATCATAGCTCGGCGTGACGGTCGCCGTCTCGCCGCTCTCCAGCGCCGCGGCAATGTCCGAGGCGAGCGCGTCGCGGTCGAGGATCCAGCCGGTGTCGCCGACGCGGTAATAGATATACGGGCGAGTCTTTTCGGCGTTGTGGAACTTCGCGTAAATGCCGTCGAGCGCGTACTCATCCGCAAGCGCGTCCGAGAGTTCCTTCACCTTTTCCGGCACCGGCGCGCACACCGTCTGCCCCTCATCGTCCGAGAGCGTTACATCGCTCATGCGCCAGATATCCTGCGGCGTGAGCGTATAGGTGTTTCCGTCCTGAAAATCGAGCGTCACTTCCGTGGCGAGATAGGCGTCGATCGCATCGCGCTGTGCAAGAAGCTCCGGGCTCTCCGCGGTGATCTTCTGACGGATCACGGCGTTCTCGGCCTCGATCACGGGGCTCTCGTCGCGAAGATCGCGCACCGCGGGCAGCTGGGAGGCAATCGCGGAGACGCAGTTTGCGAGATTTACGAGATTGCCCTTCGATCCGGGATCGACGGTATAGCCGTCCTCGCCAAGAACAATGCGCGCATCCACCGGCTCCTGCCGGGGCGTCTCGTCATAGAGCGTGCGCGAGAGAAGCTCGCTCGCCGCGGCGGTATCCGAAACAGCATAAACGGGCGCATCCAGCGTCCTCTCGCCCTTCGTCATCCAGCCGAAGAAGCCGGCCTGCGCGTGCTGCGCATCAAAATATTCCTCTACCGCAGCGGTGAAGCCATCGGTATCCACGAAGCTCTCGAGCGGCAGCGCGACGATGGCGTCGCCCTGCGCGTCGCGCAGCTGCGCCGTGTGCGACTTTGCCACGCCGAGCAGAAATTCCGCCGCCTCCGCCTCGGACACGCCGCCGCAGTCGTACCCGTTGATGACCGTGCCCGGCAGAAACGCCGAGCGGTACCAGAGCGAGACACCGCCGAGCGCGATGACCGCGAGCAGCACGAGCGAGAGCGCGATCACGAGCGCTATGAGCTTTTTCTTATTTCCCCGTCTTTTCGTTGCCGTATTTTCCATGGACGCTGCAAACCCCTCCGAAGCGTTTTCATCCTGTAAGACGGCGCAGCGCTGCTGAAAGTTCTCTTTGTTCTTTTCCGTTTCGTTCATTTTTCTCCGCTCCGATTCTCCGCCGCGGCGCTCTTTGCGAGCGCGGCGGTATTGATAAGCCGCACGCTGTCGCGGCAGCACTCGATCCAGCCCTCGGCACGCAGCCGCGAAAGCTCGCGGCAGAGGGCGCTCCGGTTCGCGCCGAGATAGGCGGCAAGATCCTCCCGGCGCATGCCGAGCGAGAACGTGTTCCCTCCGGCGTCCGCGGCAGCATCGAGAAGAAACGCCGCGATGCGCGCGCGGAGAGAATGCCGCGCGAGATATTCCGCCCTTCGGCGCAGCCGCCAGTACTTTTCCGCGATCTCCGCAAGCAGGTTTTCCCGCAGCAGCGCGTGGCGCTCGCACGCGTTCTCGCACGAGGCCATGACCGCCCGGTACGGCAGAAAGAGCGCCGCGGTTTCCTGCGCCGCGATCACGTCTACGGGGCTTTTCGTATCCCGCGTCGCCATGAGCACGTCGCCGACGAGAGCGCCGGGGCCGTGCACCGCCGTGAGACTTCGCTCGCCCGTGCTCGACAGGCTCTCCGCGCGCACGCTGCCGGAGAGAATGACCGCGCACGCGCTCACCGCGTCGCCCGTAAGCCAGAGCGGCGCGCCGCGCTCATACCGCCGCTCGGCCGCGCCCAGACACGCCGTCAGCGCAAAAACATCGTCGGGAGCGATGTGCGCGAACAGCGGACAGCGCAGCAGCGCCGATCGTTCCGTATCCGTCACGCATCTCACCCCGCTTTGTTGCCGCGGCAACTTACAATTCGGGTATACTATACTATACTGCCGTTGAAATGTCAAAAGCGGAGGAACCCAATCTATGAAAATCAAAAAACTCACCGCGCTCGCCCTTGCGCTGGCGCTTCTCTTCACCCTTGCCGCCTGCGGCGCACCCGCAGCGGAAACGCCCGCGGCGACGGAAGCACCCGTCGAAGCCACCGAAGCTCCGGCAGAGCCGACCGAAGCGCCCGTCGAGGCCACGGAGGAGCCGGCTGAGGCCGTCACGGTGCATCTTGCCGCGCTCACCGGCCCCACGGCCATGGGCATGGCGAAAATCTTCTCGGACGCCGACGCGGGCAGCGCGGCGAACCACTACGAATACGCGCTCTACGGCGCGGCGGACGAGCTGACGCCGCAGCTTCTGCAGGGCAATGTGGACATTGCCGCGGTGCCGCTCAATCTTGCGAGCGTGCTTTATAATAAGACCTCCGGCGGCGTGAAGCTCTGCGCCGTGGGCGTGCTGGGTGTGCTGTACATCACCGAGTTCAACGGTGAGACCGTGCAGTCTCTTGCCGATCTTGCGGGCAAAACGATCTACGCGACCGGCAAGGGCAGCACGCCGGAATACTTCCTGCGGTATCTGCTCGCCGAAAACGGGCTCGAGCTTGACTCCGACGTGACCGTCGAGTGGAAGAGCGAGCCGAGCGAGGTCGTTTCGCTCCTCAAAGCCGAAAACGGCGGCATCGCCATGCTGCCGCAGCCCTACGTCACCGCCGCAGCCGCGCAGCTCGGCGAGGGCTTCCGCGCGGCGGTGAGCCTTTCCGAGGCATGGGACGCGCTCGATAACGGCAGCCGCTGCGTGACGGCGGGCATCGTTGTGCGCACCGAGTTCGCCGAGGCGCACCCCGAGGCGGTCGAGGCGTTTCTCGCCGAGATGGCAGAGAGCGTGGATTGGGTCAACGCCAATCCCGCCGATGCGGGCGAAATTTGCGGCGCGCTCAACATCGTGAAAGCGCCGGTCGCCGCGAAGGCCATCCCGAACTGCAATCTCGTGTGCCTGACCGGTGAAGAGATGATCGCCGCGGCCACCGGCACGCTCGAAACGCTCTTCGCGCTCAACCCCTCCGCCGTCGGCGGCGCGCTGCCGGGCGAGGATTTCTGGTTCGGTGCGTAAGGGCACGAAAAAACTTCATCCAAACGGCGCCGCGGCGAGAATTTTCGCCGCGGCTCTCGCGCTTTGCGTCTGGCAGCTCGGCGCCATGGCGCTCGGGAACGATCTTTTGCTCGTAACGCCCGTCGCGGTCGCGCGGCGACTTTGTGAGCTCGTCATCACGGCGGACTTCTGGGCAACGCTCGGCTTTACGTTTTCGCGCATTTCGCTCGGCTTTCTGATCGCTCTCGCCCTCGCTGCGGTGCTCGCCGCGCTCGCCGCCGCCGTGCCGTTTCTCGAGACGCTGCTGCGGCCTTACGTCGCGGTGATCCAGTCGGTGCCGGTCGCGTCGTTCATCGTGATCGCGTTTCTGTGGCTCTCGGCGCGGCGGCTTTCGACGTTTATCGCCTTTCTGATGGTCTTTCCGGTATTGTATACGAATCTGCTGCAAGGTATCCGCGCCGCCGACCGAAACCTTTTGGAAATGGCGGACGTATTTTGTCTGCCGTTTGCCCGGCGCGTCCGGTGCATTTACCTTCCGGCGCTGCGCCCCGCCCTGTTCGCGGGCTGCCGCGTTGCGCTCGGGCTCTGCTGGAAAGCGGGCGTCGCCGCGGAGGTCATCGGCGTCGTGGCGCAAAGCGTCGGCGGCAAGCTCTATGACGCCAAGGCGTATCTGGAGATCGCCGATCTCTTCGCCTGGACGGTCGTGATCGTCGTGGTGAGCGCGCTTTTTGAGCGCGTATTCCTCTTCGTCCTCGGCAAAATTTTTGACGCTCTGGAGCACGCGGTATGAGAAACGCCATTTTGCTCGAACATATTTCCAAAAGCTACGCCGAAACGGTCGTCTTCCGCGATTTTTCCGCGCGCCTCCCGCTCGGGGAGACAAGCGTTATCACGGGCGTTTCCGGCAGCGGGAAAACAACGCTGCTGCGTCTTATCCTCGGTCTGGAGACGCCGGACGCGGGCGCGATCACCGGCGTCCCGGCGCGGCGCGCCGCCGTCTTTCAGGAAGACCGGCTCTGCCCGCAGCTCACGGCGCTCGAAAACGTTCTGCTCGCTTCCGGGCGAAAACGAGAGCGCGAGGCGCGCGACATGCTCGTCCGGCTCGGCCTTGGCGAAAGTCTCGCCGTTCCTGCCGCGGAGCTCTCCGGCGGGATGCGGCGGCGGTGCGCGCTCGCGCGCTCGCTCTGCGCGGAGTTTGACCTGCTCGCGCTCGACGAGCCGTTCAAGGGGCTGGACGAGGCAAACCGCCGCACCGCCATGGACGCGGTGCGCACGTTCGGCGGTGACAAAACCGTCCTTCTTGTCACTCACGACGCCGCCGAAGCCGAATTTTTCGGCGGAAACCGGCTTTCTATCCCTTGACAGCGCGCCGATTCCACGATAGAATACAGGAACTCCAAGGGGGAGTAGTCTGCCGCATCCGCGGCTGCAAATCAACAGTACTCGGCGGGTCTCCCGCCTGGTTTGCATGAAATGACCAGACCCGCGGACAGAATGATCGCATCGATTTTATTCTGTCCGCGGGTCTTTTCATCATTATAGAAAAGCACATCCGAACATTCATCAAGGAGGGGTTTTCTTTGAGATTCTATTGCGAAGAAGCCGAAGCCGTACTGCGCGACGTGGACAGCACATCCGAAGGTCTCACAAGCGCAGAGGCGGAAAAGCGCCTCGCGGCCAACGGCAAAAACAAGCTGGCCGAGGGCAAGAAGGACTCGCTCATTAAGCGGTTCTTCCAGCAGATGGGCGACCCGATGATCATCATCCTGCTTGTCGCCGCGGCGATCAGCGGCGTGCTGGCCGTTGTGCAGGGCGAGAGCTTTGCCGACGTGATCATCATCCTCGCCGTCGTCATCATCAACGCGGTGCTCGGCGTCTACCAGGAGAGCAAGGCGGAAAAGGCCATCGAGGCATTGCAGCAGATGTCCGCCGCCACATCCAAGGTGCTGCGCGACGGGAAGATGGTCACCATCCACAGCGAAGATCTCGTTGTGGGCGACGTGGTGATCCTCGAGGCCGGCGACGCGATCCCGGCGGACGGCCGCATTCTCACGAGCGCCAGCATGAAGATTGAGGAAGCCGCCCTTACCGGCGAGAGCGTCCCCGTGAGCAAGTTTATTGATATCATCAATCTAGCCCCCGAGGCGAAGGACGTTCCGCTCGGCGACCGCAAAAACATGGTGTACATGGGCTCCACGGTCGTATATGGCCGCGGCACCGCCGTCATCACCGCCACCGGCATGGACACCGAGATGGGCAAGATCGCGGACGCGCTCTCCAATGCCGAGCAGGGCGAGACCCCGCTGCAAATTAAGCTCGGCCAGCTCTCGAAGATCCTCACCTGGCTCGTGCTCGGCATCTGCGTCGTCATTTTCGCGGTGCAGCTTCTGCGCGCGGGCGGCTTCAACTTTGAAGTGGTGCTCAACTCCTTCATGATCGCGGTATCGCTCGCCGTGGCCGCCATCCCGGAAGGGCTTGTCGCGGTCGTGACGATCGTCCTTTCGCTCGGCGTTACGAACATGTCCCGCCGCAACGCGATCATCCGCCGTCTGACGGCGGTGGAAACGCTTGGCTGCGCGCAGATCATCTGCTCGGATAAGACCGGCACGCTCACGCAGAACCGCATGACCGTCACCGACACGTGGACGGACGATCCCATCCTGCTCGCCAAGGCCATGGCGCTTTGCAGCGACGCGAAGCGCGGTCTCGGCATGCACACCGCCGAGGGCGAGCCGACGGAAGCCGCGCTCGTCAACCACGCGCACGATCTCCGGCTCTATAAGGATGAGCTTGACGTGAAGTACCCGCGCATCGGCGAAGCGCCGTTCGACTCCGGCCGCAAAATGATGTCCACCGTCCACACGGAGGACGGCAAAACCGTGCAATACACCAAGGGCGCCACGGAAATGCTGCTCGAGCGCTGCTCCGGCTACTGGTACGAAGGCAAGATCCACCCGATCACGGAGGAATATAAGGAGAACGTCCGCCTCCGCGCCAAAGAATTTGCCGACCGCGCGCTGCGCGTGCTCGGCGCGGCGTTCCGCCCCTGGGACGGCGTCCCGGCGGACTATGAGGCCGAAACGCTCGAGCACGATCTCGTGTTCATCGGCTTCCTCGGTATGATCGACCCCTGCCGCCCGGAGGTCTACGGTGCGATCCGCGAGTGCCGCGAGGCCGGCATCCGCCCGATCATGATCACCGGCGACCACATTGACACCGCCGTTGCCATTGCGCGCGATCTCGGCATTCTCACCGACGACACGCGCGCCATTACCGGCTCCCAGCTCGGCGAGATGAGTGACGAGGAGTTCGCGAAGGTATTCAAGGAAATTTCCGTTTACGCCCGCGTGCAGCCCGAGCACAAGACCCGCATCGTCAACGCCTGGCGCAACGCCGGGTACGTCACCGCCATGACCGGCGACGGCGTGAACGACGCGCCCTCCATCAAGTCTGCCGACATCGGCGTCGGCATGGGCATCACCGGCACGGACGTGACGAAGAACGTGGCCGACATGGTGCTCGCAGACGACAACTTCGCCACGATCGTCGGCGCGGTCGAGGAAGGCCGCCGCATTTACGACAACATCCGCAAGGCCATCCAGTTCCTGCTCGGCTCGAACATGAGCGAGGTCATCAGCATCTTCGTTGCGACGCTCCTGGGCTTCTCGATTTTGGAGCCGGTGCATCTGCTCTGGATCAACCTTGTAACCGACTGCTTCCCCGCGCTCGCGCTCGGCATGGAAAACGCCGAAAAGGACATCATGCAGCGCCGCCCGCGCAGCGCCAAGGCCGGCATCTTCGCCGGCGGCATGGGCGGAGACATTGCGTATCAGGGCCTGATGGTCTCGGTGCTCGTGCTCGCCTCGTACTTCATCGGCCACTTCATGGAGTCCGGCGTTTGGGAGATCCCGGCAAACGGCCTGAGCCCCGACGGCACAACGATGGCGTTCCTCACCATGTCCATGGCAGAGATTTTCCACAGCCTGAACATGCGCTCGCAGCGCGGCAGCATCTTCACGATGGGCTCGCGCAACTGGGCGCTGCTCGCCTCGTCCGTGGCGGCGCTTCTCATGACGACGCTCGTGTGCGAGGTGCCGTTCATCGCCGCAGCGTTCGACTTCACCAGCGTCGAGTTCAATGAGTATATCATCGCCATCGGCCTCGGCTTCCTCGTCATCCCGATCGTGGAGATCGTGAAATTCTTCCAGCGTCTCGCGGCGAAAAAGAAATCCGGACAAAATTAACAAACTGTCTATGCATTTTTCTTTTTGTGTGGTATAATATGCTCACAACCACGAAAGGAGTTGGATGGAATGAAATTCACCATCACGGGCAAGAAGCTGGAAGTCAGCGAGGAACTCCGCGCCTACGCCGAGAAAAAGGTCGGCAAGATCGAACGCCTTTTCCGCAGCGGGGACAGCGAAGCCTTCATCACCTTCAGCCGCGAACGCGGTCGCTACACCGCCGAGGTCACTCTCAAAAACAACGGTATGTTCTACCGGGTGAGCGAGACGACCGGGGATATGTTCGCGTCCATTGACTCCGCCTGCGCGTCCATCGAGCGCCAGATCCGCAAGAACAAGACCCGCCTGGAGAAGAAGCTCAAGGCCGGTCCGATTGAGTGGACGGATACCGGTGTCGGCCCCGTGGACGAAGAAGAGGAAAGCGGCGATTTCACCATCGTTCGCACCAAGCGCTTCTCCATCAAGCCGATGACGCCGCAGGAGGCCATCTTGCAGATGAACCTGCTGGAGCATGAGTTCTATGCCTTCCTCAACAGCGAGGACGCAGACGCCTTTTCGGTCGTCTACCGCCGCAAAAACGGCGGCTACGGCCTGATCTCCGATACGGAGGAATAAACCGAATATACGCAAAAAGGCAGGGGCATCGCCCCTGCCTTTTTTATGCGGAAATGAACCCTTCAGTCAGCCTTGCGGCTGCCAGCCCCGCCCCCCTCTCTGTCGCCTGCGGCGACGGAGAGG
>CAVIVK010000043.1:0-1652 GCA_963645975.1 Bifidobacteriaceae bacterium
AGCACGACCTGACACCGCGGCGCGGCGGGCATCTTGCGGTTCGCGTCCGGCGCGTGGAGGACTCTCTCCGGCTCGAGGTGGAGCACGACGGGAAGATCACGGCCGAAGAGCGCGCGCAGATTGATGCGCTCCTATCCGGCGAGCCGGACGGGAACGGCGCGGGGAAGGTTGGGCTTCGCAACGTGCGCGAGAGACTTCATCTTCTCTACAGCGAGCGCGCTGCGCTCACCATCGAGCAGGCGGCCGCGGACAGCATTTTAGCGGCGATCTCGCTCCCGCTCGACGGCTGATTTGCCAACTTTGCACAAACTGCGCAAGAACGGGCAAGAAACAGCAAGCGCAGGTCTTATGCATTTTCACTTTTGTCAGGTATAATATGGAACGTGATATAGTACAATATCACAAATTCTTTAAGGGGAGATCCAAGCTATGAAAAAGTTTCTTGCATTGCTTCTTGCCGTTCTTATGGTACTGAGTCTCGCCGCGTGCGGCCAGACTGCCGCGCCGAACGGCGGCCAGACGGCCGATGAGCCGAAAGATCCCGGCACCACCGAACAGCCCGCCAGCACCCCCGTTACGCTGAACGTTGTCACCTCCTACGGCGGCGACGACGGCAACCGCAAAAACTTCGAAGCTGCTGTGAAGGCCTACGAAGAGGCCACCGGCAACAAGATCAACGACGGCAGCGCCACCTCCAACGAGGAGTGGAAAGCAAAAGTCCTCACCGACTTTGAGACCGGCTCCGAGCCCGATGTGCTGTTCTTCTTCACGAACGCCGACGCTGAGCCCTTCATCACCGCGAACAAGGTCGTCTCCATCGATGAGATCCGCGCCGAGTATCCCGACTATGCCGCGAACATGAAGGAAAGCATGATGGCCACCGCCGCCGACGGCAAGCACTACTCCGTCCCGTCCTCCGGCTTCTGGGAGAACATGTTCGTCAACAAGACCGTGCTCGAGGCCTGCGGCGTTGCGATGCCCGGCCCTGACTACACCTGGGAACAGTTCTTGGCCGACTGCCAGACCATTCTCGACAATGGCTACACCCCCATCGCCTGCTCTCTCTTCGAAGTGCCTCACTACTGGTTTGAGTTTGCCGTCATGAACAATGGCACTCTCGCCAATCAGCTCGAAGTGCCCACCCTCAACGAGGACGGCACGCTCCACGATGACGCCGTTGCCCAGAAGTGGGTCGCCGCGCTCAACGATCTCAAGGAGCTCTATGATCTCGGCTACTTCCCGAAGAACACCCTGACCGCCAGCGACGCCGAGACCGTTGCCATGTTCGGCGACGGCGAGGCCGCGTTCCTCATCGACGGCTCCTGGAAGGTCGGCTACTTCAACGAGAACCACGGCGACGAGCTGGAGAACTACTCCGTCTCCTTCGTTCCCGGCAAGGGCGAGCGCAAGGCCACCGAGGCCATCGGCGGCATCTCCATGGGCTACTTCATCACCCGCAAGGCGTGGGACGATCCCGCGAAGCGCGAGGCTGCTGTGAAGTTCGTCGAGACCCTCACCTCCGATGAAACGCTGAGCACCTTCGTCACCACCGAGGTCACCGCGCTCGTCAACGGCGCGAAGCCCGCCGGCCTGAACGCGCTGCAGCAGACCGCCGCCGATGTCAACGCCGAGATCACCGGTGTTGTCGGCGC
>CAVIVK010000043.1:1662-6704 GCA_963645975.1 Bifidobacteriaceae bacterium
CAGCGAGGCCAAGAACGATTTGTTCGGCAACATCCAGAAGGTCGTCACCGGTCAGATGACCGCCGAGGAGGCCGTTGCCTCCGCGATCGCTCTCAACTGAGCTTCCCTATCGTACTTACCGGGGGCTGCTGCTGCGCAGCAGTCCCCCTTTCTTATCAAAGGACGGTGTATCCATGCTATCCACCATCTACAAGAGAAAATGGCCGCTGCTCGTGTTTCTTGTGCCGGCGTTTCTGTTTCTCGCGGTATATCTTTATTATCCGTTCATCCAGAACATCATCAACACGTTCCTCAACATCGGCGGTCTCGGCCGCGCGGCGGACGGCGTGAATACGCCGTGGTACGAAAACTACCAGCGGCTCGTGACCGACCCCAACATGCGCACCGCGCTCAAGAATACAGCGCTCATGATCGTGTGCACCGTGGTCATCCAGGTGGGCGTTGCGCTTATTTTAGCGCTGCTCGTGGATACGATCCGCGTCGGCGCGCAGGTATTCCGTACGGTATACTTCTTCCCCATCGTCATTTCCGCCACGGCGCTCGGCCTCCTTTTCAATCTGATCTTTCTCTACAAAGGCGGCATGGTAAACCAGATCCTGCTCGCCACGGGACAACTTCCCTATGAGATCAAAGCGAACGGCAAAATGATCGTGGAATGGCTGGACTGGAAGGATCAGGCGCACTATCTCTTCACGATGTTCCTCCCCGTCATGTGGCAGTACGTGGGATTTTACTTTGTCATCATCGTCACGGGTCTGAACAACATCCCGCAGGAGCTTTACGAAGCCGCCGCGCTCGACGGCGCGGACGGCTGGAAGCGCACGCGCTATATCACGCTCCCCATGCTGCACAATGTGCTGTGCACGTGCGTAGTGCTCGCCGTTACGGGCGCTCTGAAGGTGTTCGACCTGCCGTGGGTCATGTTCGGCGCAGGCATGCCGGAAAATCTCGGCTGGCTGACCGGTACATATATGTACGACCAGACGTTCAACAAATCAAATGTGGACTATGGCTCCACGATCGCGGTGCTCATCGTTGTGCTCGGCGTTGTGCTCTCGAACGTGGTAAACCGGGTGTTCCGGCAGTCCGAGGATATTTGAGGAGGAGAGAGACATGAAAATGAAGAAAAAGCCGTCGCTCTCCAAGATTTTCACCTATGTGGTGCTCTGTCTCTGGGGATTGACAACCGTCTATCCGTTTATCTGGGTCATTTTGAACTCATTCCGCAAAAAGGGGCTTATTCTCAGCGACTCGTTCTCCCTGCCGCTGGGCGACGCCTTTACCTGGGATAACTACCGCACCGCGTGGGAGCGCGCGGACTTTAAAAACGCCTATCTCAACAGCGTTATCATCTCCGGCACGGTAACGATTCTCGTTGTGCTCCTCGCGGGCATGGCGGCCTATGGTCTCGTGCGCTACCGCTTCCGGCTTCGCAAGCTGCTCTACGGTCTCATCACCGCGGGCATGATGTTCCCTGTGTTCTCCACCATCATCCCGGTATTCCGGCTGGAGGTCATGATGGGCATCGCCGGAACGGGCAACCGCTGGCTGAGTTTGCTTGCGGTCATATTGCCGCAGATCGCCGGAAATCTCTGCTTTGCCATCATTGTTCTGATGGGATTTATCCAATCGGTACCGATTGATCTGGAAGAGAGCGCCTATCTCGACGGCTGCAACGTGTTTCAGATCTACTTTCACATCATCATCCCCGCGGCGAAATCGTCGTTCGCCACAGTCGCGATTTTCGCGTTCCTTTGGAGCTACAACGATCTCTTCACGCAGTCGTTTTTCCTGCGGTATCCGCAGGAGCGGGCCATCACGGGTCTGCTCAACGAGATCAGCTCGCAGGCCGGCGTCAACTACGGCCTCATGGCATCCTCGGTCGTGCTGGTCGTGATCCCGGTGCTGATCGTCTATGTGCTGCTGCAAAAGAACATCGTAAAAGGTCTGACGGCGGGCGCGGTCAAGGGATAGTACCTTGCTTTTTGGCGCAGTACGCGCTATGCTGTACGGGCAGGAGGTGAGCCAATATGTACCGTGTCGTTTTGATCGACGATGAATACATCATTCTCGAAGGTCTGCGGAAGGTCGTCAAATGGGCGGATTATGGCTGCGAGGTCGTCGCCACGGCGTCCGACGGCCGCAGCGGCGCGGAGACGATCCGCGCGCTTCACCCGGATATCGTGTTCACCGACATCCGCATGCCCGGCGGCGACGGGCTCACGATGCTCGCGGGGCTGCGCAGCGAATTTCCCGATATGCAGATCACCGTTCTCACCGGCTACCGCGATTTTTCCTACGCGCAGGAGGCCATCCGCCTCGGCGTGACACGCTTTCTTTTAAAGCCTTCCAAAATGGACGAGATCCACGAGGCGCTCGGCGCGATGAAGGCCAATCTCGACCGGCGCGCCGGAGCGGCAGAGGCCGCCGAGGAGAGCGAAACGCAGCAGCAGGCAGAAAACTTCCTCGTAAATCAGGCCATTGCCTACATACGCGCGCATTACCGCGAAAAGCTCTCCTTGCAGGAGGTCGCCGACCGCTGCTACATCTCGCAATGGCACCTCTCCAAGCAGCTCAACCGCTGCGCCGGAAAGAGCTTCTATGATATTCTCAACTCCGTGCGCATTGAAGAGGCATGCAAGCTTCTGGCCGATCCGAGTCTCAAGATCGGCGAGATCAGCGAGCTTGTCGGCTACGCGGATGTGGCGCACTTCGCCCGGACATTCAAAAAGCTCGAGGGCGTTAGTGCCAACGAATACCGGAACAAACTATAATTATGTAAACTTTGTAAGCAGAAAAATCCCGCGCGGAGAACGATTCTTCCGCGCGGGATTTTTATTATGTCGATAATATTATGTTTTCTATATTACGTTTACTATATTATGTTAATTAAAGGATAAATCCCCCATCTACGGTGAGCACCTGGCCGGTGACGAAGCTTGCATCGTCGCTCGCGAGATAGGAAACGGCGGCGGCAATATCCTCCGGCCGGCCGAGACGGCGCAGCGGCGTCTCCTCGGCGAGCTGCGGCAGCACCTCGCTCGGCAGGGCATCGAGCATGTCGGTTTTTATGACGCCGGGCGCAACGCAGTTGACACGGATATGCGTGGGCGCGAGCTCCGCAGCGAGAGAGCGCGTGAGCGCAATGAGTGCAGCCTTTGTGGCGGAGTACGTCACCTCGCAGCTCGCGCCGCGAAGCCCCCACATGGACGAGACGTTCACAATGCAGCCCGCGTGCTCGTGGAGCATCGGCGGGAGAACCGATTGGATGGTGTGGAATGCGCCGTCGATATTCACGCCGAAATAGCGCCGCCACATCTCCTCGGTCACGTCCTGAAAGAGCGCCTGTCCCGCAACGCCGGCATTGTTGACGAGAAGGCTCACATGGCCGAACGCATCCTCCACGCGGCGCACCATATCCTCCACCTGCGCGCGGTCGGCCACGTCCGCCTGAAACGCCGCGGCGCGCAGTCCCTCGGCGGTGAGCTCCGCCACGAGCGATTCGGCGCAGTCCTTGCGGACGTGGTAATTGATGGCGACAGTATAGCCCTCGTGGGCGAGACGGCGCGCCGTTGCGCGGCCGATGCCGCGGCTCGCGCCGGTGATGAGTGCGATCTTTTCCATACTTTTTTCCTCCCGATGGTATGCCTTTATTGTACCGCGGCAAGCGGCGGAATACAAGTCACCACTCGGGCTCTGTCTCGTATTCCCCGGTCTCCTTCTCGCCGAATTCCCGCGCCGCCTCCGCCACGACGGCCTCATACCCGGTGAGCGCAGCGAACGAGGAAAACTGTGCCGCCCGGTCGCGCCGCGGCATGGGCGGGTGCGTGTCGGAGACGTGGTGCGGCAGGGTGATGATGTCATCGTAATCGTGGCATTCCTCGCGTTTCATGCCCGGTGACCTCCGATCTGTTTGTTGCGTGAACGCGTCGTCGCGCCCTCTTCCAGGTTCATGCCTTTTAGAATAGCGTTATTGCCATACCGCCGCTGGATGGCAAGAATGGCCTCCTGCCGCCGCCGTTCGCGCTCGCGCGCCTTTTGATCTGCGCCGGGTTCAGACGCATTCTCTTCCACAGCAGAAAAGAGATCCAGCTGTTCGCCGCTTTCCACGGCGTGGGGAATCTTATCCTCCGGCAAAACACGGTTTGCTGCGACCGTTACACGGCGGACGAGGAGGTTTTTGTCTGTAATGCGGTCGTAGAGCGCCATGACCGCGTCCGTAATCTCGCGCGTGGAGGACGAATACCCGGTGAGATTGGCCGTGCCGTGGCCGTGCTTCGGTACACGGCGGCCATAGCGGTCAACGTGCGTTTCGCCGGCGTACTCCGCAGCGCGGGAAGGGTCGGCGAGATTTTCAATGTCATACCCGATCGTGAGTGTGAGCTGATCGGTGCAGAGACGCTTCTTCACAAGATCGAGCACGAGAAGATCGGTCATCTCGCGCACGATGAGCTTGGCCTTGTGCCAGTCGTACGGCTCTTGCAGCACCTGACCGGAGCTGATGCTGTTGGAATCCGGCCGGTAGGCGTGGATGTCCGCGATCGTGCATGGCTCCCATCCCCAGGCGTGGTCGATAAGAAGTTCCGCCTGCACGCCGAACGTTTTATAGAGAAGCTCCTCGTTATAGAAATCACCGCTCTTTCCCAGCGAGCAGCGGGCAATATCGCCCATCGTATGCATTCCCAGCGCTTCGAGCCGCCGCACCGTTCCCGCGCCGACACGCCAGAAGTCCGTGAGAGGCCGGTGTCCCCAGAGCTTACGGCGGTAGCTCATCTCATCGAGCTCCGCGATGCGCACGCCGTCAGCGTCCGGCGGAATGTGCTTGGCTTCAATGTCCATTGCGATCTTGCAGAGATAGAGATTCGTGCCGATGCCCGCCGTGGCGGTGATGCCGGTCGTGCGCAGCACCTCGCGCAAAATCTTCCGGCAGAGCTCGTGCGCCGTCATGCGATAGGTGTGCAGATAGTCCGTCACGTCCATGAACACTTCGTCGATAGAGTAGACGTGGATGTCTTCCGGTGCTACGTAGTGCAGATATATAT
>CAVIVK010000044.1:0-5781 GCA_963645975.1 Bifidobacteriaceae bacterium
CGCGGCCTCCTGCGCTATGCGCGGGGAGTGGCGCTGGTGCGCGGGGATGCTCGCGCTTGCCGTAGCGTTCCATCCCTCAGCACTCTGGATCGTGCCGGTGTTCTGGGTGTTCACCGCCGTGCGGCGCAACACATGGTTTTCGCTGCTGCATCTCGTTGGCTGGTATGTTGCCGTTATGATCCCGGCGCTGCTGCTCGGCCGTCCCGGAGGCGATTGCCTGCCGTTTTATCCCGCGCTCGGAACACTCACCGCGCGGCCGCTCTTCGGCGGTGCGCCGGGCATATACTCGCTTACGCAATATTCCTTCATTGCCCCGACCGGCATTGCGCTTTACGTTGTTTTTGCGCTGCTGCTCGTATGGCGCATGAGTCGGAAAAGCCTCGCCGCCGACCGGCGGCGGCAGCTCACGGCGCTCTCGCTCGCCTCGCTCTGCGCCGTGGCGCTTCTGCCGTGGATGAGCGCCGACAGCCTTTACGGCACGGAGGTGCTTCTCGTCGCGCTCTGCTGTTTGGAGCCAAAGGTCATCCCGGCGGCGGTGTGCGTGAGCTTTGCCTCGGCACTCGCGCTTTTGAAGGATATTTACGGCAGCGCCGTATTTCTCCCGCTTGGCTGGGCAAGCCTCGCCCTTCTCGCGGCCATGGTCATTCTTGTACTATATCTCTTGTTGAAAAAGAAAGCTGTCCGTCGCACGGCATAAATTGAGCCCGCGGGAGCCGAAGTTCCCGCGGGCTTTCCTTATGTCCGGTTTTAAATTCAATCCTTCTGGCGGTAGCTGCCGAAGAACTTTTCGAGACGCCGGGAGGCATCGTTCAGAGAGACAAGGTCGGGCAGGTAAACGATGCGGAAGTGATCCGGCTCGCCCCAGTTGAAGCCTGTCCCGGCAGTTACGAGGATCTTCTGCTCACGCAGCAGGTCAAGCGCCATCTGTTCGTCGCTGTGGATGTTGAATTTCTTCGTATCTACCTTCGGGAAGATGTAGAACGCTGCTCTCGGCTTGGCTGCGCTCAGTCCAGGAATGGAGTTGAGCGTTTTCCAGATGAGCTCGCGCTGCTCATACAGCCGTCCGCCGGGGCAGAGATATTCGTCCACCGACTGATAGCCGCCGAGAGAAGTCTGGATGATGCTCTGCGCCGGGACATTGGAGCAAAGGCGCATTTTGGCGAGAAGGTTCAATCCTTCGATATACCCCTTGGCGTGGGACTTATCACCAGCAAGGCACACCCAGCCCACGCGGAAGCCCGCGACGCGGTGAGACTTGGAAAGGCCGTTGAAGCAGAGCGTCAGAAGATCGGGCGCGAGTGAGGCAAGCGCGATATGCTCGTCCTCCCCCTGCATAACGAGGCGGTCGTAAATCTCGTCGGCAAAGAGGATGAGATCATTCTCGCGGGCAACCTGTACGATCTGCTCCAAAATCTCCTTCGGATAAAGCGCGCCGGTCGGGTTGTTCGGGTTGATGACAACAATGCCCTTCGTCTTGGGCGTGACCTTGGAGCGGAGGTCGTTGATATCAGGATACCAGTCCTGCTGCTCATCGCAGAGATAATGCACCGCCTTGCCGCCGGCGAGCGTGATGGACGCCGTCCAGAGCGGGTAATCCGGTGCGGGGACGAGAATTTCGTCGCCGTCGTTGAGAAGCCCCTGCATGGTGAGCGTGATGAGCTCGCTTACACCGTTGCCGGTGAAGATATCGTTGATGCCGACGTTGGGAATGCCCTTGAGCTGGCAGTACTGCATGATCGCCTTGCGGGCGGAGAAAAGGCCGCGGGAATCCGAATAGCCCTCGCAGTTGCGCAGGTTGTAGATCATATCGAGAATGACCTCGTCCGGGGCATAAAAGCCGAAGGGCGCAGGGTTGCCGATGTTGAGCTTCAATATATTCGCGCCGCGCGCCTCCATGCGCATGGCCTCGTCCATTACGGGACCGCGAATGTCGTAGCAGACGTTGTCGAGCTTTTGAGACTGCTCGTAATTTCTCTTTTCCATGGTGTTTCTCCTTTATCGCAAAAATGAAAACGCCCTGAGCCAAACGGCTCAGGGCGGAAAATACTCCGTGTTACCACCTGAATTCGGACAAAACGTCCGCACTCTACCCGGTACTGCATACCGGCTCTCTGCATAACGGTGAGACTCCGTCCGGGCATTTGCTCCCGGCCGCTCAGGGATGGCTTCCGAACGGAACGCATCAAGGCTTGCACCAACCGCCTCTTCTCTGCATGCGAACGATGTTCGTACTCTTTCCCGTCAAAGCGTTTTCTTATGGGTTGAATGGAGTCTACCACCGATTTCACCGAATGTCAAGCGCCAAGCAAAAAAACCATGGAATACGTCCGCGCTTTCAGCTTCCTTTCAGATTCGTATTGTAGTATAATGCGAACAACAAAAGAGGTGTATGCCATGAAGATACTGATCGTAGAGGATGAAAAGCTGTTGGCCGACTCACTCAAAACGCTTCTGGAAAGCAAGGGCTTTGATGTGGAAACCGTGTATGACGGCATTTCCGGCGCGGAGTACGCCGAGCTCGGCGTATACGATCTGCTGATACTGGATGTGATGATGCCCGGCATGGACGGGTACGCCGTTGCGCGTTCCGTCCGCGCGAGGCGCTGCGGCGTGCCAATTTTAATGCTCACGGCGCGCTCGAGTCTGGAAGACCGGGTGGAAGGACTCAATGCCGGGGCAGATTATTATCTCACAAAACCTTTTGATGCGCGCGAGCTGCTCGCGTGCATCAACGCGCTGCTGCGGCGGCAGGGCGCGCAGGTAGATGCGCTCTCCTTCGGCAACACGTCCCTCGACCTTGCCTCCAGCACGCTCTGCTGCGGCGAGAAGTCCGTCCGGCTCTCGGCGCGGGAGTTTGACGTGATGCGTCTGCTGCTCCAGTCCGGCGGCAGTAATCTCTCCAAGGAAGCGCTGCTCTCTCGTGTGTGGGGCTTTGATTCCAACGCTGTGGAAAACAGCGTGGAAGTTTATGTCGGCTTTCTGCGCAAGAAGCTGGCAAGCATCGGGTCAAACGTTCGGATTGAATCCGTCCGGCGGCTCGGCTATCATCTGGAGGTGGCTTCTTCATGCTGAAAAAGCTCCGGCTGCGGTTTGTCGGCATCAATATGGCGATCGTGCTCGTGATCCTCTGCACAATCTTCGGCGTGCTGCTGCACACAACGCACGCAAATCTTGAGCGGGAAACCGTAGATATGATCACCGCCGTGGCCGCCGATCCCTTGCAGCTCAATTGGCCGGATACATCCTCGCGTCTTCCCTATTTTACGGTGCGCATCTCGCCCTACGGCAGCGTGCGCGTGAGCGGGACAAGCTATCTTGATCTCTCCGATGAGCAGGTGCTCTCCGGCATCGTTACGGAAGCGCTGCGCTCCGGCGACGAACAGGGGCTGCTGCGCGATTATTCTCTCCGCTATCTGCGCACGGCGTGGCGCGGAAACGAGTATATCGTCTTTGCCGACATATCCAGCGCAAACGCCACGATGCAGAATCTCTGGCGAAGCTGTATCTTCATCGGGCTTTGCGCTGCGGCGGTGTTTCTCGCCGTCAGCTTTCTTCTGGCGCGCTGGGCTGTGAAACCGGTAGAAAAGGCATGGACGCAGCAGAAGCAGTTTGTGTCCGACGCCTCCCATGAGCTGAAAACGCCGCTCACCGTGATCCTCACGAACGCGGAAATGCTCAAAGATCCCTCATACTCCGAACCGGAGCGGCAGCGTTTTGCCGAGAGCATCCTCACCATGTCGCACCAGATGCGCGGGCTGGTGGAGAGCCTTTTAGAGCTTGCAAGAGTGGATAACGGCGCAGTAAAGAAGGTTTTTGCCCCGCTCGATCTGAGCGCGCTCACCCAGGACGCCGTACTGCCGTTTGAAGCGCTGTTCTTTGAAAAGGGGCTGACACTCGAAACCGCTGTTGAGCCCGGCATTACCGTACGGGGCAGCGCGCAGCATCTCCGCCAGAGCGTGGAGATATTGCTCGACAACGCCGTCAAATATTCCGCTCCCGGTGCCGTCCGGGTGGAGCTGAAAAAGGCCGGTCATGAGAAATGCGTCCTGAGCGTTGAAACCCCCGGCGAGCCGCTATCACCGGAGGAATGCAGGAACGTTTTCAAGCGATTTTACCGCGCCGACCGCGCACGCGCCATGGATCACAGCTACGGTCTCGGCCTTTCAATCGCCGAGAGTATTGTAACGGAGCATGGCGGAAAAATTCGCTGCGAGGGCAAAGATGGCGGGAATATATTCACCATCACACTCCCGACCGCGAAAGGAGACCAAAAATGAGCTTTGATATTTCCGCGCTGTCCGGCCGGTTCACCGTCCGGCGGCTGAATGAATCCGACGCACCCGCCATGCTCGCGTTATCGGAGAAAAATACGGTCTATTACCGCTACCACGCCCCCGCACCGTCGCTGGAAGATATGCGCGAAGGGCTGACGGCGCTCCCGCCGGGCAAAACTATGGCGGACAAATACTACGTCGGCTTCTTCGATGGCGAAACGCTCGCCGCGGTTTTGGATCTCGTGCTGGACTATCCGGAGACCGGCACCGCATTTATTGGCCTTTTCATGCTTGATACTATGTATCAGGGCAAAGGCACCGGCAGCGCGCTCTTTTCCGGCATTGCCGGCGCGCTCGAGGGCAGCGGATACAGAAAGCTGCGTCTCGCTATAGACAAAGGGAATCCACAAAGCGAGGCGTTCTGGGCAAAGAACGGCTTTACCAAAACCGGCGAGGAATACCCCAACGATTTTTCCGCCTATCAACCGATGGAGCGGCTGCTGCAAAAAGGAGAGAAAAACATGCCTGTAACATTTCGCAAAGCAACGGCGGCGGACATTGACGCCGTGACAGCCATCTATGACGCTATCATCCGCGAGGAAGAGGCCGGGCGCGCCACAACCGGCTGGAAGCGCGGCATCTACCCCGTGCGTGCCACGGCGGAGGCCGCGATCGCGCGCGATGATCTTTTTGTGGCGGAGTTGGATGGGAAAATCGCTGCGTCCGCCGTTCTCAACCAGATGCAGGTTGACGTATACGCCGGTGCGCCATGGGAGTTTGATGCGCCGGACGAAGAGATTTTCGTTATGCACACGCTTGTGGTCGATCCCGCTGCCGGAGGCCACGGGCTTGGCCGCGCATTTGAGGCGTTTTATGAGCAGGAGGCCGCGCGGCAGGGCTGCCGGTACCTTCGCATCGATACGAACGTGCGCAACACCCGCGCACGGGCGCTCTATCACTCGCTTGGGTATAAGGAGATCGGTATTGTCCCCTGCTCGTTCAACGGTCTGAGTGACATTGATCTTGTGCTGCTCGAAAAAGCTCTGTGAGGAGGAGATAAAACCGTGACTTTCCAAAAAGCAGCGCCCGCTGATTTTGCGCGTATCCGCGATTTCTACTGGCGTCTGATCGACGCAATGGATCAAGCAACCATCGGCTGGAAAAAAGGCATTTACCCAACGGACGAATTTCTTCTCAAAAGTCTTGGCTGCGGGGAGCTTTACACGCTCTCCGATGGTGATATGCTCTGCGGCTGTGTCATCCTCAATAGCGAGAGCAACGAGGGCTACGCCGGTGTCCCGTGGTCAAGAGCTCTTGCGCCGGAGGACATACTCATTCCGCACGCGCTCGCCGTTGACCCCGCGATACAGGGGCGCGGCTGCGGCAAGGCGCTCGTGCGCGGGATGATCGATCTCGCCCGCAGCATGGGAAAGAAGGCTGTCCGGCTGGACATTCTCTCCGGCAACGACGCTGCCGAGCGGCTATATACCCGCGCTGGGTTCCAGTT
>CAVIVK010000045.1:0-3747 GCA_963645975.1 Bifidobacteriaceae bacterium
GCCGGTATGGTCGCCTCGGCCAAAGAACTGCGCGCCGAAAATGCCGGCACCGCCGCTGCCGCCGAAGAGGCAGAGGTTATATACGAACAGAAGCTGGTTTACGATGGATACACCCGACATCGATTCCGTGCCGATGCGCCCGACCATGAGATTGTCGAGCAGATTCACGAACGTCGATACGGCGTTCTGCAGCAGCAGCGGCAGCGCGAGTGCCGCAACCAGCTTGTAAAAGTCCTTGTTTCCGATAAATCGTTTCATAGTTCCTCCGGTAAAAAGTGCGGTGTCTCTTAGCGAGACACCGCATTTTTCATTTGTGCATCGTCCGGAGGGCGTCCTCCGGCTCAGGGATTCTTTTTGTGGTGGTACTGATAGGAGGTATCGATGCGGTTGCAGGCAACGTACATCTCCTCATCGAGCTCGCGCTTCATCTGGAGCGCTTCTTCAATATCCATGTCCTCAAAACGGCCGTTCCGCTCGACGATGACGCGGCTCGACGCATCCGACTTGAGAACGTCGATCGCGCGAACGCCCATCATGGCGGCGGATACACGGTCACGTCCGCTCGGCGCGCCGCCGCGCTGGATGTAACCGAGAACCGTAACGCGGGTCTCCAGCCCGGTCTCTTCCTCGATCGTCTTCGCATAGTCGTGGACGTGGCCCACGCCCTCGGCGACGACGACGATGTGGTGGCGGCGGCCATGGATGCAGCCGCGGCGGATCACATCGATCACGTCATGCTCGAGATCGACTTCCTTTTCGGGAAGCAGCACGGCGGAAGCGCCGGCGGCCATGGCGGTGTAGAGCGCAAGATGGCCGGCGTTGCGGCCCATGACCTCCACGACCGACACGCGCTCGTGGCTTTGCCCGGTGTCGCGCAGCTTGTCAATGGCCTCAATCGCGGTGTTGCACGCGGTATCAAAGCCGATGGTGTATTCGGTGCAGCCCATGTCGTTATCGATTGTCGCGGGGATGCCCACAACGCGAACGCCCCGGCGGGCAAGCTCCAGCGCGCCGCGGTAGGTGCCGTCGCCGCCGATGGTGATAAGACCGTCAATGCCAAGATATTTGCAGACCTTCGCCGCCTTATCGATACCGGCGTCCGTGCGGAATTCCTCGCTGCGGGCGGTATACAAAATGGTGCCGCCGCGGCGGGCAATGCCGTCCACGTCGTTGCCGGTCAGCTCAAAAACGTCGCCGTTGATGAGTCCGGCATAGCCGCGGCGAATGCCGATGCAGGTGATGCCCTCGGCACCGGCTGTGCGCACGATGGCGCGGATTGCAGGGTTCATGCCGGGGGCGTCGCCGCCGCTCGTCAGGATCCCGATTCTGTGTGCTCCTGCCATAGAATAACTTCACCCTTTCTGGATAGTTTTCTTGACGCTAGCGTCGATTGACAAGGGCACACGCGGTTCTGCCGGGCGGAAATGCCCTCATATGGCGTCAAAGCCCTTGAGAATACAGGAAGTATTCCCTGCGGACTTTTCCTAATCTGAGAGCATTTCTGCTCCGGCAGAACTGCTTCGCATCGGACAGCCTTGGATTTTTGAGGGATTTTTGTTCTTCTTTGGCGATGGCGGGCTGCCGCCCGCCGAGACAAAAAGGGCAAAAAGCACCGAAAAGACTTACCTGTCCGACGTGCGTGCCCTTGTTAATCGACGCTTATTTCATCAGCTTCTGCAAAAGCTCGGTCAGCTCATCCACAACGGAATCGTCGCCTGCGCGGATGTCGCGCACGACGCAGTTGTGGAGATGCGCGTTCAAAAGCGCGCGGTTAAAGCCGTTCATCGCCGCGCTCACCGCCGCGGACTGCGTGAGAATGTCCGCACAGTAGGCATCGCGCTCAAGCATCCCGCGGATGCCGCGGATTTGCCCTTCGATCCGGCTTAAGCGGTTCATGAGTGCACGGCGCTCGTCCTCGCTCCGCTCGGTCTTTTTGCAGCAGCAACACGATTTTTCATCGTCCATGGGTCATCCCTGCCTTTCGATTTGCATTATATACCCCCTGGGGGTATTGTCAAGAGGCTTTTTCAGAAAAAAACAGACGAAAGTTGACTTCATTTTTCCGGATGTGTATAATATTAGACATTCAATGATGGGGGGCAATACCTATGAGAGCAATCCGATCCGGGAGAGTGCGCGCGGCGCTGCTCCTTGGTTTTTTTCTTCTCCTGCTGCTTGGAAGCTTTCTCACACCCTATGCGGTGGACGACTGGACATATATGCACAGCTTTGCAACGGGGGAACGTATTACGAGCCTGCGCGACATATTCCCTTCCATGGCGGTACATGCGCAGACCTTAAACGGGCGGCTTTTCGCCCATTTCTGGGCGCAGCTTTTCCTGATGCTGCCCAAAGCGGTATTTAATATAGTGAACGCTCTGGTGTTTACAGCGATGATCGCGCTTCTCGCTCGGATCGCGCAGCCGGAGGGGGAGCGAAACAATCTAATTCTTGTCATGATCTTCTGCGCCGTATGGGTATTTGTCCCGGTGTTCGGGCAGGTTTTCTTCTGGCTGGACGGGGCGTGCAACTACGGCTGGGGCTGCGCGGCGGGACTTGCCTTTCTTGCGCCGTATATCCGTCTCTTTGAGCGCGATGCGGAGAAAAGACCGGTATTCTGGATTTTATGGATGCTGATGGGCTTCTATACCGGCGCTTATCTGGAAAATGTAGCGATTACCGTGGTTTTCCTCTCCGCGCTGCTGCTTCTCGGGCGCTGCCTGATCCGAAAAAAGAAGAACGGCTTTTTCCCGCTTCTGCCGGTTTTCGCGGCGGTCGGCGGGCTGCTCTTTATGCTGCTTTGTCCGGCGGAAGGTGTAAAAAGCGGCATGGGAGGAACCTTGGCGTCTATCGGCGCGGGGCTTGTGTCCGCGGTGAAGAAATATCGTATGCTGGCGGTGCCGCTCGCCGTTTTTGTTGTGGCGCTTATTCTGGCGCTCTGGTATCATATCGGCCGCGAGAGGATCTTGCTGGCTGCGGCGCTCTTTCTCGGCTCGCTCTGCGCCAACTTTTCGCTGAGCGTTGCCGCGTATTACCCGGAGCGCTGCATCTCTTTTCCGGCGGTGCTCCTCATAGCGGCGGACGCTGTGCTCTTGTCGGACCTTTTCTCCGAAGGGAAAACGAAGCTTCTTGTCCTGTGCTCGGCGGCGGTGCTCGCGCTTTCGACGCTGTACTGGGGCGTTTACGGCTTTGCAGACATTACAAGCGTTTATATCCAGGTACGGCAGAACGAAAATACGATCACGGAGGCGGCTGCGCGCGGCGAGGGCAGTGTAACGGTTCCGTATGTGGAAATACTGACACGTTATTCGGCGCTGTACAAGCTTGTTTATCTCGATATGAATGACCCGCAGAGCTGGCCGAATGCCGATATGGCGGACGTGCTCGGAATCGAAGAGATCCGGTGCGAGCCGCGGAGAGTGAGGGACTGGAGCGATGCTATCCGTAATTATTCCGGTCTATAACGAGGAAGCCATGGTCGATAAAACGGCGTCCGTTATCCGAAGTGTGCTGTCGGAGGCCGGGATCGGCTGTGAGCTCGTTTTCGTTGATGATGGATCAAAGGATACGACCTGGGAGAAAGTAACGGCTCTCGCTGCGCCGGGCAGCGGCATCCGCGGCGTACACTTTTCCCGGAATTTCGGCAAAGAGGCGGCGATTCTCGCCGGTCTTGCTGCCGCGAGGGGTGACTGCTGCGCGGTCGTGGACGGCGATCTCCAGCACCCGCCGGAGAAGATTGTCGAGATG
>CAVIVK010000046.1:0-6335 GCA_963645975.1 Bifidobacteriaceae bacterium
GTGCCGATGAGGTAGAGATCCTCGCCCTCGATCTTGTACATCATGGCGTCCATATCGGTCTGGGACATAACGCCCTGCACGACGTCGCCGTGGATCATGTACGGCGGGATGTAGTAGACGAAGCCCTTATCGATCATGAAGTCGCGGGCATAGGCCAGCACCGCGGAGTGCAGGCGGGCGATATCGCCGCGGAGATAGTAGAAGCCGTTGCCGGAGACGCGGCGCGCCGCGTCCAGATCGACGCCGTTGAAGCTCTCCATGATCTCGGTGTGGTAGGGGATCTCAAAATCGGGAACGGTCGCCTCGCCGAAGCGCTGCACCTCCACGTTGCAGCTGTCGTCCGGACCGATGGGGACGCTCGGATCGATCATCTGCGGGATGACCATCATGCGCTCTTTGAGTTCGGCCTCGTATTCCGGCTCGAGCTTTTCGAGCTCGGCAAGCCGCGCGGCCTCGCGCGCGACCTCGGCCTTGACGCTCTCGGCCTCTTCGAGCTTGGAGGGGTCCTTCTTTGCCTGACCCATCAGCATGCCGATCTTCTTGGAAAGGGCGTTGCGGTTGGCGCGAAGCTCGTTGGCCTCGGTTTTCGCCGCGCGCAGCTTTTCATCCAGCTCCAGCACCTCGTCGACGAGGGGGAGTTTCTTGTCCTGAAACTTCTTGCGGATGTTTTCGCGCACGAGTTCCGGGTTCTCACGAATAAAACGAATGTCCAGCATGATATATTCTCCTAAAAATTATTTCTTTTTCCAGGGCTTGTCCATGTGCTTTAACGCTTCCATCAGCGCCTCGCGGTCGTCCGCGGAATAAAATTCCAGCGCAATGCGGCCCTTTTTCTGTCCGCCCTGGAACTTTACGCCGCGCCCCAGTGCGTCGCTGAGCGCTTTTTCCGCCTCGCGGACGTAGTCCACGACCGGCGGCTTCTTCTCTTCCTTTTCCGGCTGCTCCGCCTGGCGGAGCAGGGAAGCGACGAGCGTTTCTGTCTGCCGGACGCTCAGCCCGCGGGATTCGACCTCGGCGGCGGCCTTTTCACGCAGCGCCTCGGTCTTGAGCGGCAGAAGGGCGCGCGCATGTCCCGCGGAGAGCTTTCCGGCGGAGACCTTTTTTTGCAGCGTTTCGCCGAGCGACAAAAGCCGCAGCGCGTTCGTGACCGCGGGGCGCGACTTCTGCACGCGCGAGGCGACCTGCTCCTGCGTGAGACCGTAATCGTCCATGAGCTTTTTATAGCCCGCGGCCTCTTCCATGGGATTTAAGTCCTCGCGCTGAAGGTTCTCCACGAGCGCAAGCTCCATGGCGAGCTTATCGTCCGCTTCCAAAATGCGCACCGGCACTTCCTTGAGCCCCGCGGCGCGGGAGGCGCGCCACCGGCGCTCGCCGGCGATGATCTGATAGTACCCCTTGTCCAGCGGACGCACCGTGATGGGCTGGATGAGCCCATATTCGCGGATGGACGCCGCCAGTTCCTCGATCGCCTCCGGGTCAAACTCCCGGCGCGGCTGATCCTTGCGCGGCTCGACCCGTGAGATCGGCAGGGTCTGCACCGTTTCGTTTTCGAGGACGTTCTCCTCCTCGCCGAACAGGGCGGAAAGCCCGGTTCCGAGCCGTGATGTCTTTTCTTTTGCCATCTTCATCCCTGCCTTTGCAAAAATTCCTCGGCGGCGGCGAGATACGCCCGCGCGCCCTTCGATCCGGCGTCGTACTCCGTGATCGGGCGGCCATGGCTCGGCGCCTCGGCCAGACGGACGTTGCGCGGGATGACTGTATCATACACCCGCGCGCCGAAATACCGCCGCAGCTCCTCGGCCACCTGTGTGGAGAAGTTCAGGCGGTTATCGTACATTGTGAGCAGGATGCCCTCAATATAGAGATTTTTGTTCAGCCGCCGATTTGCGATCTTCACCGAGGTCGTCAGATCGGCCACGCCCTCCATCGCGTAATACTCGCATTGCAGCGGCACGAGCAGGCTGTCCGCCGCGGTAAAGGCGTTGAGCGTCAGAATGCCCAGCGACGGCGGGCAATCAATGAATATGTAGTCGAAGTCGTCCCGGACGGTGTCGATGGCCTCGCGCAGGCGGTATTCGCGCCGCTCCACGTTGGCGAGCTCGACCTCCGCTCCGGAAAGGTCGGTGTTCGACGGCAGCACCCAGCCATACGGCAGACGGATGACGGCGTCCTCCGCGCTCGCGCTGCCCATCACGACATCGTAGGCCGTCGGGTTGCTGCGCTTGGATACGCCCATGCCGGACGTACTGTTGCCCTGCGGGTCGAAGTCCACGAGCAGCGTCTTTTTGCCGAGTCTCGCCAGCGCTGCCGTGAGATTTACGCTCGTTGTCGTTTTGCCGACGCCGCCCTTCTGGTTGGCGACGGCGATCACTTTGCCCATTTCTTTGCCCCCTTTTTGTGTCTAAGGGGTTAACCCCTCCGCCGGCGCAGTGCGCCGGCACCTCCCCTCTTAGGGGAGGCAAGCTCGTTTCTGCAAAACCCACCTGGCGCCCCTAACAGGGGAGCTGGCACGGCGCAGCCGTGACTGAAGGGTTCGCTTTCTTTTCGCATCGTTTATTATAATGATGCGTTCCCCATTTTGCAACTGTTTCACGTGAAACATTTTTCGCGGTGGTTTTCTATGGCGAGCAATGTTTCACGTGAAACATCACATAAAACCGTCAAGCAAGAAACATGTCAATGTCCTCGATGGTCAGCGCATCGTGCAGCGCAAGATCGATGGCGTAGCCGACAAGGCGGGCGCTGTCGCGCACACGGCTATCGATATCCCGCGGCGTGACGAACATCTCCGTATCCTCCGGGAGAACGGTCTCCGTGTCGCATAGGTCGGTGCAGAGCGTGCGCGCATCCACGACCGTCGGCACACCGACGGCGACGACCGGAACGCCGAGCGTTTCTTCCGTGAGCGCGCTGCGCGCATTGCCGACGCCGGAGCCGGGAACGATGCCCGCGTTTGTCACCTGGACCGCGCGGCAGAGGCGCGCGGCCTCCCGCGCGCAAAGCGCGTCCACTGCGATCACACGATCCGGGCGGACGAGCGAGACGACGCCGCGGACGAGCGCCGCGCTCTCAATGCCGGTTGTACCGAGAACACCGGTACGGAAAACGCTCACCGGACGGAACGCCGCAAACTCCTCCGGCAGGCGTGTTTTCAAATGACGCGTGACAAGCACGCATTCCGCCGCGAGCGGCCCAATGGCGTCCGGCGTAATATCCGGGTTGCCGAGCCCGACGACGAGAACGCTCTCGTCCGGCTCCATAGCAAGCTGCGTTCGAATCTCGCGTGCGAGAACGCCGCAGGCGCGGCGGAAGGCATCCTCTTCGCGCCGAACGAGCGCGTCGAGCGAGATGGTAGTGTAGCGCCCCATCGGTTTACATAATTCTTTTGATGCTTCCTCGTCCAATATCTCCACGGTCTCAACGCCGAGGCCGTCGCGCGTTTCGTGCCGCGCCGAGACGCCCTCGAGATCGGCGCCGCGTGATCTTGTCCATACATCGCGCGACTCACACGCGAGGTCGGTTCGGAAAGAATTTTTCAAGAGATTTTCCTCCTGTGCCATATCTTGTGGTCAGTATTTGAAAGAGGCACAAAAGTATGCAAAATTTTTGCAGAGAAAACGAAAAAAGTGCTTGCAAAATCAAGAATCCTCCTTTATAATATCAAAACGCGGGTTCGTCGATCCGCAGGAGTATTGAATGGAGGAGGTGGCTAAAGAATGGCCAACATCAAGTCTTCGGCCAAGAGGGTTCTCGTCTCCCGTGTTCGCGCCGAGCGCAACAAGGCGGACAAGTCTGAGCTCAAGACCACGATCAAAAAGTTTGACGCCGCTGCGACGGAAGGAAATAAGGAGAACGCCGAGGCTGCCTACAAAGCCGCTGTCAAGTCGGTTGACCGCGCGGTGTCCAAGGGTCTGCTCCACAAGAACAACGCAGCTCGCAAGAAGTCCAGCATGGCTTCCAAGATGAACGCGCTGAGCGAATAATCCTCAAAACCGAACGGTGCGGCAGATTCCTGCCGCACCGTTTTTCTATTCATATAAAGAATTTGCAAAAAAGACATAAATTATAAAAGAAGATACATTATAATAATTAATCGGACGGGGCAGAGCCCCGCTCTTACGAATATCACAAAAACCGCGAGGTATATGCTATGGCCAAGTCCTTAATGATGCTGGTGAATCCCGCCGCCGGGCGGTCGATGTCCGATCTCAATCTCGGCACGGCGGTTTCCACGTTCGCCACCAACGGGTACTGCCCGACCGTATTTTATACGACCGCGCCGGGGACGGCGTCAAAGATCGTCGCAGAGAACGCCGCGAACTACGAGCGGCTTGTCTGTCTCGGCGGCGACGGCACGCTCTCCGACACAATCGCGGGTCTCATGACGCTGCCGGAGGAGAAGCGCCCGAAGCTCGGCTATATCCCGATGGGCACCGCGAACGACGTAGCGAACACGCTCGGCCTTCCGATGCGCCAGCCGGGGCGCGCCGCCGAGATGATTCTCGCCGGGAAGCCGCTGCATTACGACGTTGGCGAGATGGACGGCGTCGGCTTCTTTACGTACATTGCGGCGTTCGGCGCGTTCACCGAGGTAAGCTACAAAACCGACCAGGAGCTCAAGCGCACGCTCGGCCATCTGGCGTATGTGCTCGGCGGGCTGAACGCTCTCTCTACCATCAAGAGCTACAAAGCCGTCATCGAGCACGAGCACGGCGTCACCGAGGGCGATTTCATCTACGGCGCGATGTCCAACTCCCTGAGCGTCGCGGGCATGGTGCGCTTAAACGACGAGCTCGTCGATCTCTCGGACGGCAAGTTTGAAATATTGCTCGTGCGCCGTCCGAAAGACGTGATGGAGATCAACAGCATCCTCACAGGCGTGCTGAACAAAACCTACGACAGCCCCTGCCTTACGGTTGTGCAGTCGAGCTTCGTGAAGTTCACGTTTGAGGAGCCCGTCCCCTGGACGCGCGACGGCGAGGACGGCGGCGCGCATCAGGAGCTTTGTCTGCGCTCCCATCACCACGCCGTAGACATTTACTGCTGAAAGCACAAAATATAGTGGTTCGCCGCCGGGTTTCCGACGGCGAATTTCCATATATGCCCCCGTGCCGCGCCTACCTCCGAGAGCGGCGCGGGGGCGTTTCGCTATTCTGCACAGTTTCCGAATTTACTCTGCTAAATTTTTTGCATAATAATTTCGTGCAAAATTCAAATTTAGTCTTGCAATCGGCGTTTTGAGCGTTTATAATGCGTCCATACGAAAGAAATTTCCTGCGGCTTGCAAATTTCGCGGTTTTCCGCAAGAGGCAGCCGTCAGAATGACAAGGAGGAAAAGGAAATGAAAAAAGTATTGGCTCTGGTTTTGGCGCTGTGCATGGTGTTTGCGCTGTGCGCCTGCGGCAGCAGCTCGGGCGATTCCACCCCGGCGGCGAGCAGCGTTTCGCTGAACGTCGGCACCGGCGGCGAGAGCGGCACGTATTACGGCTACACCGGCATCCTCGGCACCGTGATCGGCCAGAAGACCGACATCAAGCTCACGGTCGTCGCGACCGGCGGCTCCAAGGATAACCTCGTGAGCATGCAGGACGGCATGTACGATCTTGCGACCGTCCAGTCCGACGTTATGACCTACGCCTACAACGGCACGAACTCCTTTGCCGATTCCGGCAAGATCGACGGCTTCCGCGTTCTGTGCGCGCTGTATCCCGAAACGGTGCAGATCGTCACGACCGATCCCTCGCTCAAGACGGTGGAGGATCTGCGCGGTAAGCGCGTGTGCGTCGGCGACGTCGGCAGCGGCACGTACTTCAACGCCATCGACGTGTTCGCCGCTTACGACATGACCATCGACGATGTTTCCCCCGTGTACCAGTCCTTCGGCGACAGCACCGAAAGCCTCAAGGACGGCAAGATCGACGCCGCGTTCCTGTGCGCCGGCGCTCCGACCCCGGCCGTTACCGAGCTCGCCGCTTCCAAAACCGTGTATCTCGTCGGCTTTGACGATGCGCACATGGAAAAGCTGCTCGCGAGCTGCCCTTGGTACGCCAAGCTCGTTCTGCCCGCCGGTACCTACGCCGGGTTTGACGAGGACTGCTCCACCATCACCGTGAAGGCCACGCTCGTCTGCCGCGCCGATCTCGACGATGACACCGCTTACACCATCGTCAAGACCATCATGGAGAGCAAGGAAGACATCACCGCTCTGCACGAGAAAGGCAACAGCATTGATCTGACCTTCGCCACCGAAGGCATCGCCGTTCCGTTCGCCGCGGGCGCTGCGAAGTACTTCGCCGAAAACGGCATCACCGTCGAGACCGCCGGCTGATCCTCCC
>CAVIVK010000047.1:0-9436 GCA_963645975.1 Bifidobacteriaceae bacterium
ATACTACAATCCAAGCGTAAAACACAAGGAGGGCATGGATATGAAAAGAAGGATCATTGAAATTGACCAGAATAAATGCAATGGCTGCGGCGCTTGTGCTGCCGCATGTCACGAGGGAGCCATCGCTATGGTAAACGGCAAAGCGCAGCTTATGCGCGACGATTACTGCGACGGCCTGGGCGACTGCCTGCCCGCTTGCCCGACCGAAGCGATCTCCTTTGTGGAGCGGGAAGCGGCGGCCTATGACGAACAGGCGGTGCTTGCCAATAAGCAGAAGAAAATGCAGCAGGGAATGAGTCTTTCCGGCGGGTGCCCCGGGACGCGGATGAGAACGCTGCGGCGCGAAGAGCCGTCCGGCGTTGAGGCCGTACCTGCCGCGGCGCCGAGCCGGCTGTCCCAATGGCCGGTACAGATCAAGCTTGTTCCGGTACGCGCACCGTTCTTCGAGGGGGCGAAGCTGCTCATCGCTGCCGACTGCACGGCATATGCCTATGCCGCGTTTCATGAGCGGTTCATCCGGGGGCATATCACTCTTGTGGGCTGTCCGAAGCTCGACAGCGTGGATTATTCCGAGAAGCTTACCGAGATCATCCGCAATAACGATATCCGGAGCGTGACCGTCGTCCGCATGGAAGTCCCCTGCTGCGGCGGATTGGAGCACGCGGCAAAGACCGCTCTCCAGAACAGCGGAAAATTCATTCCGTGGCAGGTCGTAACCATCTCCACGGACGGAAGGATCCTTGACTGAAAGATGGATAACAAGTCGACGCTCTGCGACGAGCTGACGGGTGCGTTGATCGGTCTTGCGCGCGCAACGGACAATAACGCGGAGACGAGCGCGGACACATGGCGCATCATGATCGATGGACTTTGTGCTGCTGACGCGGACAGCAGCACAAAGACTCTCCGCGAGCAGATCGGACTGGTGCATGCGGAAAAGATGCGGCTTGTGCCGGACTGCGCTGTATGCACCTCTCCGTGCGGCCGAACCGCGGATTACGATATGGCGCAGCTCCGGCGCGCGCCGGAGAATATCCGCCGCATCAAATCCGACATTCTTTCCGGTGTGCGCTGCATGGCACTCCGTGCGCGCTGCGCCATGACGCCGGACGGTATGGATGCGGAAACGGGACGCCTCTTCGCCCTGGCACTTTTTGCTGTGGGCGAGGATTGGAATGAAAATGAGCTTCAGTCCATCGTAATGGAGCTCAGCGGGAAAAATCTTCCGTGAACGGTACGGCGCAAAGCGCCTTTGCCTGTTTTCTGCGAATCGCTCCCCGGTTCCGTTGACAGGCGCTGTGAAGCGCGTATAATGTCGGTTATAAACGGTCGTTTGTCTGCGGCCAGGGAGCCGATACGATGGATACAAAAGAGCAGTCTTTAACCAAAGAACAAATCATTTTTTCGCAATATCCGATCCCCAAAGCAATTGCGGCGATGGCGGTGCCCACGATCATCAGCCAGCTCATTACGGTGGTCTACAATCTGGCCGATACATGGTTTGTCGGCCTGACCGGAAATGCGGCCGCTGTGGCGGCCATTTCGCTGTGCCTTCCGGTATACAACATGATGACGGCCTTCAGCAATCTTTTCGGCGTCGGAGGCGCGAGCGTGTTGGCAAGGGCGCTCGGCATACAGCGGGAAGACCGCGCGCAGAAGGCGTTCTTCCGTGCGCTTACCGGCGCTTTGTGTGCCGCTGTCGGGTACAGTCTGATCCTGATTGCCGCGGCTCGGCCGCTTTTGCTGCAGATCGGCGGCGATGCGGACAGCATCGGCTACGCCATGACGTATACATGGATCACCATTATTCTCGGCGGAGTGCCTACCATTCTTTCATCCACGCTGGCGCATCTGATCCGCGCTACGGGGCGATCGAAGATCGCCAGCTGCGGCATCACTTTGGGCGCGGTTTTGAATATGATTTTGGATCCGCTCTTTATGTTCGTTTGGCTTCCGAGAGGGCACGAAGTGGCCGGCGCCGCCATTGCCACCGCGCTCTCCAACGTGGTATCCATGCTGTTCTTCCTCGTTTTCATCTTGCGGCACGAGGATAACGTGCTGAAATTCCGGAAGCCCATGGTGAATTCCTCTGTTATGAAGGATATTGTCCGGTGCGGTCTTCCGAGCTTCTCTCTGACCGGCGCTGCCATGTTTTCCAACTGCTTTTTAAACGGCATGATAGCCACCATGGGCTCAAGCGCCGCGGTCGCCGGGATCGGCATCACCCGAAAGCTCGATTCCGTGGCCTATGCAGTCAATCAGGGCATCACGCAGGGCATGCTGCCCATCGTGTCGTATTGCTATGCCGCTGGGCGGCAGGAGCGGATGAAGAAAGTGATCCGTTTTTCCGCAGTCTGCACGATGAGCTTTTCCGTTGTCTGGAGCCTGATCTCCTGGTTTTTCGCGCCGGAAATGATCGGCCTTTTCATCCGGGACGCGGATACGGTTTTCTATGGCGCGCAATTTCTCCGGGTATTATGCATTTCCGTCGCGATCTACCCGCTGCTGTTTGTCATTATCACCGTGTTTCAAGCCGTCGGAGACAGCGTAAAGCCCTTTGTGTTGTCGCTGCTCCATAAGGGCTCTATGGATATTGTATTGTTCTTTGTGATCCGGCACTTCTTCGGCGTAGAGTACATCCTCTGGTCATCGGTAATTATGGATATCATCGCGCTCTCTCTTTCTTTGATTCTTTACAAAAAACGTTTTGCCCAAACAAAGTAAAAAAACAGCCCGGCTGCACAAGGCAGCCGGGCTGTCCCAATATTGTCAAAGAAGCCTCGCAGAGTTTTCGTCCGCAGACGCAAATGAAGTTTCAATCATTTTCTCCGGCGGCGTGTACGTCGGAGAAAATACTTCTCGGCTCGCAAACGTGCGAGAGCAAGCGAGTGAGCTGCGGCGAGCCGCAGCTTTTTCAAACGAGAGCCCAACGCAGTGGATCTCGTTTGAGAGTTTGTCAAAAATCCTTTTTGACAAACTCAACAGCCCGGCTGCACAAGGCAGCCGGGCTGTCTCTCTCGAAATACTCCCTGTTCGCAAAGAGGAGCGGTGTCAAAGGAGCTGGCTCAGATGACCAGACCTCCGTTCGGAGAGATGACTTGTCCTGTCAAAAATTCGGCGGACACAACATAGGAGACCGCCTCGGCGATATACTCCGGTTCGCCCAGCATCCCGATGGGGGACGCCGCGCGGTAGCTTTCAAACGCCGGCTTGTTCGCAAGGGTCATGTCTGTGACGATAAAGCCCGGAGCCACGGCGTTGACGCGGATGCCGTGGGGGCCGGCCTCCTTGGCGAGAGCCTTTGTGAGACCGTTCATGCCCCACTTGGCTGCGCAGTAGGTGGTCTGCCGGGGGAAGCCCGTCATGCCGCCCACGGAGCTGATGTTGACGATGCAGCCGGTGTTCTGCCGGTACATATAGGGCAGCGCAAGCTGGCACATATAGAGCCCCGCCATCAGGTTGGTGTTGATGACGTGCGCCATGTCCTCCGGGGACTGATCCACCAGTTCCGCCCGGATGGTGACGCCGGCGTTGTTTACGAGCACAGCCAGCTTTTCGCCCAGCGCATCCACAGCCGTTTTTACCACGCGGCAGCAGTCCTCGTAGCGGGAAACGTCGCCCTGCGCGGCGATGACTTTGCGGCCGTACTTTTCCGCAATCTCTGCGGCCAGGGCCTCAACCTTTGCGAGAGAGGAATCGGAAACATAATTGCAGACGATATCATAGCCGTCTGCGGCAAGGCTGCGGCAGATGGCAGCGCCCATACCGCGGGCGCCGCCGGTTACCAGTGCGTAGCCGTCGTATTTTTTCATGTGCTGTCCTCCGGTCGTTTCAGTTTTCGCGGCACTTGCGGTTCACGGCGCTGACAGGAATCTGCCCCATCGCGCCCTGCATCGCATAAAGGGCGGATTTGTATTCAAGCTCACGGGAAGATTCCGTGGACTGGTAGGCCACGTGGGGCGTCAGGATGACATTTTCCATCTTCATCAGGGGGTGCTCGGTGTCGTGGAAGGGCTCGTTTTCGAAAACGTCCAGACCCGCGGCCTTGACCTTGCCGCTTTCGAGCCCGGCCACCAGAGCCTCGGTGTCCACAAGGCCGCCGCGGCCAGTGTTGACGATGATCACGTCCTGCTTCATTTTGGCAATGGCGTCTGCGTCAATGATGTGGAAGGAGGACTCCATCAGCGGGATGTTGGGGGAGATCACGTCGCTGCGCTCAAGGACTTCCTCCTTGGTGGCGCAGTACTGCACGCCGTAAGACTCCACCGTCTCCTTGCTGAGGAACGGGTCGTAGGTGCAGACGGAGGCACCCATGGCGAGCATGGCCTTGGCCACGTGCTTGGCAATACGGCCGAAGCCCAGCAGGCCAATGGTCAGAGAGGAGATGCGGCGGCACTCATAGCCGGACAGATAGCCGAACTTCTGCCACTCACCGCGACGGATGGCGTGGTCGTAGTGACGCAGCTTGCGGCAGAGCGCCATGATGAGAGCGATCTGATGCATGGCAACCTCTTCCATGGCGTAGTCGGGGATGTTGCACACCAGAATGCCGCGCTCCGAGCAGGCGTCCACGTCGATGATCTCGTAGCCCATGGCGCTGCGGACGATGCACTTCACGCTGTCCGGCAGCTTTTCGATAATTTCTCGGGTGAAAGGGAAGATGCATGTAACAATGGCGTCCGCGCCTTCGCATGCCGCGATCATTTCTTCCGGACTGCGGCTTCCGATGTACTGGACAAACTCGATGCCGTTTTCGGCAAACATCCCCTTATAATCTGCGATATCGGGGGAGCCGGGGTTATGGAAATGTACGATTTTCATACTTACACACCTTCTTCAAATGCATTTTCAAAGAAACTCCGGGGATTGTCCGCCTTGAGTTTCTTTTCCTGCTCCGCCGTGAGACCCATCTCCCGGAGGAGCGGCACGGCAGCTGTTTCAAAATACGTGAAGCTCACCGGCGAGTTCAGGGCTTCCTCGCTGCTGGCGGTTTTCCAGTCCGGCAGAAAGCCGGTGTAGGGCGCGTAATCGTGGGAGACCAGAAGCTGACCGGCAAAACCGTCCCGGCAGAGACGGAGAATGGTCTTGCAGCGGTTTTCAAGCGTAGTCCCCGGCGTCTTTGTCACCGTGCCGAAGCGATCCATGCCGAGATAGCATCCCCGTGCCAGCAGCGATTCCAGATAGTCGATATCGTCCACGTCGCCGCTGTGACCGGCGATCACCGCGCGCATGGGCACGCCGTGATCCGCCATGATGTCCAGCATGGCGCCGCCGTGCTTCAGCTCCGGGATGGTGTGGCAGAAGATGGGGATGCGATGCTTTACGGCGCAGTCCGCCGTGACGCCCAGCATCTTTACAATATAATCCGTGATGCCCCGGTAGTCTACGGCGCATTTCATAATGCCGGGCAGAACGTCCGTTTCCTCGAGACCGTGGGCGCACTCATAGTCGAGATACCCCAGAATCTCTTCGTAGGGCTTCCATTCCAGCCAGGGATCCTGCTGGTGATAGAAACCGCTGGAGACGATGATGTTCATGCCGCTTTGCAGCGCAGCCTCGCGGATGAGGCGGATATCCCGTCCCAGATTGATGGGCGTGCCGTCCACAATGGTGTCGATGCCGGCGGCCCTGGCGCGCTTGAGCTGCGTGACCGCCATCTCCAGCAGACGGCCATCCTCGCAGAACTGGCTCCGCAGCCCCATGCGCATGGACCAGTCGCAGCAGGTGACGGCGTGCTCGTGCATCAGGGTATAGCCGAGATCGGCGGAGTCTACCGTGCCGGTTACCGTATGGATCCTCATATAGCGCTTGTCTCCTTTTTTAATCAGCCGGACTGCCGCAGCAGCCCGGCTGATCGATGCGGTCTTACTTTACAACAATGATTTCGGATTTTGCGATGGCTTCCTCGCTGAGCTCCTGGCCGATGCCCGGACGATCCGGGATATCAAAGGAGCCGTTGGTGGGCAGCAGCATGTCGTCATACTTGCCGATGCCGGTGAACACCGGCAGAGTGTTCCACTGGAGGCACTCGTGATAGACAAAGTTGGGGATGGCAGCTTCCACCTGAATGGTGGCGGCGCAGGCGATGGGGCCGGCCATGCAGTGCATCTGGACGCCCACGTCGTAGGCGTTGGCAAAATCGCAGACCTTCTTCATCTCGGTGATGCCGCCGACGACGCCGAGGTCGGGCTGCGCCACGTCGATGGCGCGGTTTTCAATGAACGGCTTAAAGCCCCAGAGAGAGCCGATGCGCTCGCCGGTGGCGGTGCAGGTCTTGACGTTGTCATGGAGTTCCTTCACATAGCGGTAATCCATGCTCTGGCCGGGCTCTTCGTAGTAGAGGCAGTCGTACTGATCCAGCTCGCGGCCGATCTGGATGGAGGTGTTCACATCGCACATGCCGTGCAGCTCGATGACGATGCCGATGTTGTCGCCCACGGCGTCACGGATGGCGCCGACGCGCTCGGAAACGGTCTTGATCTGATACTTGGTGTCGAGCTTCTTCCACTCCCAGTCGGAAACGTCGCTGCGGTAGATGCGCTGGGGGCTGGTGCAGAGGCCCTTGTCGTCGGTCCACAGAGGATCGACCTTGATGGCGGTGAAGCCGTCGGCCACGGCGCGCTTGGCTTCGCGGGCGTACTCCTCGGGGGTCACGCAGGGGTGATCCACCGGACCCCAGCCGAGCTGGATCTGGCTGGCGTAGGCCTTGATCTTCTTGTTGACCTTGCCGCCCAGCAGCTTGTAGACCGGCATGTTGGCGACCTTGCCCTTGATATCCCAGAGAGCAATGTCAATGGCGCTGATGGCGGCAAAGGCGATGGGGCCTCCGCCGTAGCCCCAGTAGCAGCCGTGGTAGAGCTTCTGCCAGATGACCTCGTGATCCAGCGGATCCATACCCAGAATGAAGGGAGCTATTTCACGGATGTAGGTCATGGTGGCGTCGCGGCCGGACATTACGGGAATGCCGGACTCGCCCCAGCCGTAGATGCCCTCATCGGTGCTGACGCGCACGCAGATGGGGAACCAGCCGGGGGTGGGGGAGTCTACCATAGCCTTGAAAATTTCAACTTTCGTGATCTTCATTGACATTTTCCTCCTTAATTGTTTTCGGTGCGGAGCTGACAGAGCTCCGTCTCGTAGCCGTCGGGATCCTGAATAAAGTAGCCGTACTGGTGCGGCTGGGTGATGATGGGCTTGCTGACGACGCCCATTTTTTCATGGTAGGCGAAGCTTTCATGGATGTCCGCCACGGTCATGCCGAGATGCCCGTAAGCGCAGTGCTCCGCTTTGCAGTGCGGGGAATGCAGCAGCTGGAGATGAAACGTCCCGTCCTGCGATGTGAGGAAATGGGAAACGATCTCCGGCGTGTGGTACACCACGGATGTTTCCGTAAAGCCCAGAGCCTTCTCATAGAAGGCTTTGGAGCTCTCCGGATCTGCCACCGTAAGGCAGATGTGATGAGCGCGGAATTCCATGATTAGTACTCCAGCTCCAGAATGTCGTGGTTTTTGAGACCGGCGGCGTTGCCTTCCTCAAAATCCATATGGATGACGTTCACATCGCTGACGGCGTTCTCGCGAACGATAACATTGTGGAACGTGACGGAGCGGATGCCCCCGGAAGTGACGGAGACCATCTGCTTATTCTTCAGCCCGAGCTCTGCGAGGAGCTTGGTGCAGATGTGCACATGGCGGGCTGCCACGATGCCGCAGTTGAGCGTGACGGAACCGGCAGGCCCGATGAGCTTGAGCTCACAGGCATTTTCCAGATGGCCGGATTCGACCACCGGCGGGGTGACGCCCAGCTTCACGGTATCGCTGACAAGCAGCTCCACCTGGTCAAAGGGGCGATGGGGACCCATAACGCGGATGCCCTTGAGAACGCCCCTGGGGCCTTCCACGTCGATGGTTTCGGTGGAGATATACTCTCCGCCGCCGAGATCTTTTTTCACGGGCAGGACATACCCTTCGCCGAAGAGCTTTTCCACGGTCTCCTGCTTCAGGTGCGCGTGGTGGTTGTCCAGCATAACTTCGATTTTTCTGTTTTCGTTACTCAACGTAAGCATCCTCCGAACTGTCTTTTCCGAATCTGTGATATTTTTCCTCCCGGTTCATCAGGCGGATGCCGCCCTGTGCCAGAGAGTTCATCTCGTGGGAACCGGCGGCCACGATAATGGGCGCGATCTTGCCCACGCGGGCGGTGATGGCGTCCACGAGCCGCTGGGAGTGCGCCATGCCGCCGGTGAGAACGATGGCATCCACGTTCATGCTGAGGACGGCCGCCATGGCGGCGATATCCTTGGACTGAACGTAGGCCATGCTGTCAAAGGCGAGCTTCGCTTTCTCGTCCCCGGCGTCGATCCGCTTTTCCACTTCGCGCAGGTCGCTGGTGCCAAGATAGTTGGCAAGTCCGCCGCCGCCCATGATGAGCTTCATGATATCGCGCTGGGTGTACTTGCCGCTGAAGCACCCGGTCACAAAACCGGTGAGCGCCAGGAAGGGAATGCCTCCGGCGCGCTCGGCGCTGAAGCCGTCGCTGGTGGAGTCGATAAGCTTGCCGCCGCTGTGGGCAGAGGTGGACGTACCGCCGCCGAGATGGCAGACAACGATGTTGAAGTCGGAAAGCTTTCCTCCGAGCTTCTCCGCACCGATGCGCGCTGCCGCTTTGGCGTTGAGCGTGTGCGAGCCCGGAGAGATGGGGAACTCCTTCAGACCGGAGAGGCATGCCTCGGGAATGAACTCGTTGACGCCCTCGCCGTCATAGATGAACGCGGGGATCCCCAGCTTTTTTCCCATCTCATACGCGATGACAGGGCCAAGGGAAGAGGCGTGGGGGATCTCATAGTTGTGGCAGTGCTCCACAAGCGCTTCATCGATGATATACCCGCCGGACATCAGATTTCCGCCGCCGCCGCCGCGGGAGACGATGAAGCTCAGCTCCTCCGGCTTTACGCCGGTTTCCTGCAGAAAGGCGTCGATGGTGGCCTTGCGGAGCTCCATCTGGTCGAAGATGCTCTTCATTCCGGCGATCGCTGCGCGGTCAACGTCCAGATTCCGCTCGCAGATGTTCTTGGAATCCTCGTAGTAGGCAACCTTGGTGGAGGTGGAGCCGGGGTTCAGAACCAGGATCTTATACATCGGCTTACCTCACTTCTGGCAGAAGTGCTCCACGCCGTAGTCATAGCCGAGCTTGGCCATGGCCTTGTTGCCGGGGATGAACTTGGCCTTGGGGCCCTCGAAAGCGTGGTCGATGGCATCGTAGAGGTTGTCGAGCGTGATGATGCCGCGGATGGCGGCGTAGACGCCGGCCACCAGCATGTTCATGCCGCGCTCGTTGCCGGCCTGCGTGGCGAGATCGTTGAAGGGAACTTTGTAAACGGTGATATCGGTGCGGGTGGGCTCCTGCTCCACAAGAGAGCTGTTGAGGATCATAACGC
>CAVIVK010000048.1:0-4910 GCA_963645975.1 Bifidobacteriaceae bacterium
TGATCGTCTCGCGGTTGAGCGATATCTGCTTATCGAGCGCAGCCTTGCGGAACACGATCAGCGTCTGGTTGTCGGAAAGATCCTGTACAACCTGCTCCTGCTCCATAAGCTGCTCTTCCAGCAGCGCGCGCTTTTCGGCAAGCCGTTCGAGATCGGTCTCGTCCACGGCATTTGCCGGGAGAACGGTGATCACGAGCGAGAGCACCATAACGACCGCCAAAACAACACAGATCACGGAAAAAACGGTTTTTTGCAATTTGTTTCGTTTCATAGGCTCCTTGTATTCCTTGCGGATGGTCAGCAGTTATAATACGAAAGCCCGGAGAAATACGCCGCCGGGTCGGTCTGCGCACCGTTGATACGAATTTCAAAGTGGCAATGCGGGCCGGTGGACACGCCGGTAGAGCCGACGGCGCCGACATACTGTCCGGCGGTAACATACTGCCCGTAGCTCACGCCGATGGAGCTCATATGCGCATACACCGTAACGATGCCATTGCCGTGGTCGATCATGACACAGTTACCGTAGCCGCCGTTCGCACCGGCATATATTACATCGCCTGCGCCGGCAGCCACGATGGACGCACCCATACCCGCGCCGATGTCCAGACCGCCGTGGTACGTGCTCGCGCCGGTGGTTGGCGCAACACGGTAGCCAAACCGGGAGGTGATGAGCGTGCAGCTCGGCACCGGCCATTGGAGATCATAAAGACTGATCGCCGAGCCTCCGGTGTTGCCGCCGGTGTTTCCACCCGTATTCCCGCCAGTATTTCCGCCGGTGTTGCCACCGGTATTGTTATTCTGGTTGCGTTTTGCCTCTTCCTCGGCGCGCTTACGGATCGCTTCCTGCAGCGTCTCCTCCGCTTTGGCTTCTTCCTCGGCGATAGCGTCATATTCCGCCTGCGCGTCGTCGGAAAGCGTTTCGATGTCGGCGATCATGGTGTATGCCGCCTCGACCTGCGCGTCCAGCTCCGACTGCTTGGTGTCCAATTCCTTTTGCAGAAGCTCCTGCTCGTGGCGGGCTTCCTCATAGCTCTTTTTGATGGACTCGACATCCTCGCGCGCCGCCATATACTCTTCTTCCAGAGTTTTGTCGTAGTGCATGATGTCGTTGACGTCGCCGATGCGGGAGAGCAGCTCGGTCACGCTGGAGGAATCAAAAATGAAGCTCGCATAGGAATAGCTGCTGTTTTCCTCCATCGCGCGGATGCGGGAGCGGAGAAGCTCCGTCTGCGTCGTTTCCTTTTCCAGCGCCTTATCAAGTTCCGCCTGTTTTTCGGCGATAATCTCATCGTAGATTTTGACCTGCTCACCGATGAGCTCGATCATCTGGCGGTTGATCTCGATCTTGTTGTCCAGCGCAAGCTTGCGGGTGATGAAGCGCGCCTTCTGGTTCGTGAGATCGTTGATAACGTCCTGCTGCTCCTGCGCCTGCTGTTCAAGAGCGTCCAGCTTTTTCTGGAGATCATCGATTTCCGACTGGGAGACGGCGTACGCCGACAGAGAGGCCGCGAGAGCCGCGGCGGCGAGCAGCGCGCAGAAAACGGAACGAAGGGTTTTTTTCATGTTTTTCATAGTAAGTACGTTAGTCCGGGAAGGATCAAACCTTCAGATAGTTGCGAATCGCCATGGCGCCGCCGAACGCGCCGACAAGTATGCCGATGGCAAGGAACACGATCAGCAGCGGCGTCATCAGCAGCGAGAACGGCATGACTTGAATGAGGTTGGCCGCAACGGAAACCGAGATCTTCTGCGCAATGAAGTCATATACCGCCCATTGCAGCAGGAAGCCGATACCTGCGCCGAGAAGGCCGAGAATCAGACCCTCCACGACAAACGGCGTGCGGATAAAGCCGTTGCTCGCGCCGACCATTTTCATGACCGCGATCTCATCGCGCCGCGTAAACGTCGCAAGCTTGATGGTGTTGGACATCATGAAAACGGAAACTACGAGAAGAATGACGATTAAGATCGCCGTAATAACGCTCACGACATTTCGCACCGCGATAAAGCCCTCCGCGATGCTGACCGGTGCGTTCACGTCGGCAATGCCATTCACCGCATCAAGCGCAGATTTTGTTTCCTGCATGAGCGTGATATCGTTCAGATGGATCACATACCGGTTACGGAACACAGTAGCATCCAGATTTTCAAACACGCTGCTGTCGCCGTAGGACGCCTTGTAGTTTTCCATGGCTTCCTCGCGGGAGACAAACTGCACGTCCCGAACGTTGGGGATGCTGCGAATCGCTCCTTCGATGGAACGGGCGTCGCTCTCGGAGAGGCTCTCGTCCACAAAGGCAAGGATCTGGCTATCCTCCTCCATATCGCCAATGAGGTTATCAACGTTCACCGCCACAAGACCGAAGCTTCCCATGATGATGAGGCAGGCGGCGATGACCGTGACGGATGCGAACGAGCGGAAGCCGTGCGAAAAAACGCCGCGCATACCCTCCCGGAAGAGATATGTAATTCTGTTAAGACTCATAGCCGTAATACCCATCCATTCCGTCGCTGATGAGGCAGCCGTCGCTCAGCGACACAACGCGCTTGGAAAAGGCGTTGACAAGTTCCTTTTCGTGCGTAACGATCAGCACCGTTGTCCCCAGCTCGTTGATCTTCTGGAAAAGCAGCATGATCTCCAAACTTCTGGCGGGGTCGAGATTGCCGGTCGGCTCGTCGGCAATGATCATATCCGGAGAGTTCACCAGCGCGCGCGCGATCGCCACGCGCTGCTGCTCGCCGCCGGAGAGCTCCCGCGGGTAGCGATCCTCGCGTCCGGAAAGATCGACAAGATCAAGCACATACGGCACGCGTTTTTTGATCTCGCGGTTGGAAGCGCCGATCACGCGCATCGCGAACGCAACGTTTTCATAGACCGTCATGTCCTTGATGAGCCGGTAGTCCTGGAAGATGACGCCGAGCGAACGGCGCAGCTTGGGCAGATTCCGCCGCTTCATCGTGCGAAGATCAAAGCCGTTCACCTCGATCTGGCCGCCGGTGGCGCGGATCTCGCCGGTCAGCAGCTTGATGATCGTGGTTTTCCCCGAGCCGGACGGGCCGACAAGGAACACGAACTCGCCATCCTGGATGGTGAGATCAATGTCCCGCAGCGTTTCCGCACGGCTGCCGGGGTATTTCATTTTGACATCCTTGAGAAGTACCATAAATCATTCTCCGCGTCAGAGCCGGGGATCAGTATTCCCCGTTCTGAGAGTTCAGGTATTTTTTGACCATGAGCGCCACCTTGAAGATGATGGCGTGGTCGAACTCACGCAAATCAAGTCCCGTCAGCTTCTTGATCTTCTCAAGACGGTACACCAGCGTGTTGCGGTGGACAAACAGCTTACGGGAGGTTTCCGACACGTTCAGGTTGTTCTCGAAGAACTTGTTGATCGTGTACAGCGTTTCCTGATCGAGCGCCTCGATCGGGTTTTTCTTGAACACTTCGCTCAGGAACATTTCGCAGAGCGTCGTGGGAAGCTGATAGATGAGACGGCCAATGCCGAGGTTATCGTAGTGGATGACAGACTTCTCCGTATCAAACACCTTGCCGACCTCGATAGCGACCTGTGCTTCCTTATACTTGTCCGCGAGAACGCGGAGATGCTTCGCCGTGGTACCGATGCCGATCACGCACTTGAGATTGAGATCATCGTGCAGCTTCTTCTCGATCTCCTCGGCGATATCATAAACTTCCTTGTTGCTGTCCGCAGGGCCGGTCAGTTCCTTGATAAGGACAAGATCCGTCTCGTTGATGCTGAGAACGAAGTCCTTCTGCCGGTCGGGGAACATGTTGGAAATGGCTTCGAGCGCCGCCATGTCGGTGCGCTCCGTCTGCCGGATGAGGAGAACCGCGCGAGGCACATCCGTGGCAAAGTGCAGCTCTTTGGCACGGACATAAATGTCTCCCGGCAGGATGTTATCCGAAATGATGTTCTTAACGAAGATCGTCTTGTTGTGCTTTTCTTCGTAATTGACCTTTGCCTCCTGAAAAGCGACCGAGGCAAGGATGCACACGCAGCGCGCCGTGGCGTCGTGGCCGTCAACAAAAACGGCGTAGTCCAGCCGCGTGCTGAGCCCGCCGACGGGCTTGTACGTGCGGAAATTGGAAGTGAAGATCTGATCCGGATATTCGCCGAAGCCGCCGTGGAAATCATCGAGCTTTGTGCCGATCATGGAAAGCTCGCTGCACGCGACAACGACCCCCTGATCGTCCACAACGCCGATGCACCGGTCGGTGGCATCCTTCATCTGAATGATGATGCTCTGGAAAATCCTGCTGGACATAACGTCTGCCTCCCCCATCTTTCTATACGAAAATGCACATCAAAAAACTAACGGCATTTTTAGGTATTTTTCATAATAAAGCATTTCTGTGCAAAATTCAATAGCTAAATCTTTACAACTTGTAAATTTTTTTTACACTTAATCAAATCAAAGCAGATTCATAAAAATCCGCCGGACGGTTTTGTATGATATAACGACATTTTCGCGCAAAAACCGAAAAAAGCGCGTTCGTCATTTCGACAGGATGCCCGGCTGTATTTTCTCAATTTCTTCCGGCGACAGGCGGCGGTACTCTCCTTCCGCGAGCGATGCATCCAGCCACAATCCGCCAATCCGCAGGCGCTTGAGTTGTAAAACCGGCATTTGCCGCGAGCCAAGCATGCGTTTTACCTGATGGTATTTCCCTTCAAACACTTCGACCTGCACTCGCCCGCCGCCGAGATCAATGAGTTCCGCCGGAAGACACTTTGTGCCGTCTCGCAGCTCGATCCCCTCGCGGAAGGCGACAAAGTCCGCCTCGCACGGCGTCCCATCCACCACCGCTTCATAGAGCTTACTCACATGACTTTTGGGCGAGATAACCTTATGGGCGAAGGTACCGTCATCCGTCAGCAGGAGAA
>CAVIVK010000049.1:0-2480 GCA_963645975.1 Bifidobacteriaceae bacterium
GCTCAACCGTCATCACGAGCACCATGTCGAGCGCATCGAGCCAGGGGAGCACCGTCTCCGCCGCCGTTGCGGGTTTGAGTGCCACCGCCGCCATTTTCCCCGCGGCCTTGATCTCGGCAATGGCCGCCGTGATGTTCTCCGGCGTATCGGCTTCCGCATGCACCGTTACGAGATCGGCCCCCGCATCGCAGAAACGCTTCGCGTACCGCATGGGCTTTTCGATCATAAGGTGGACGTCGAGGAACATGTCGGTCGCCTTCCGCACCGAGGCGAGCACGGGAAGACCGATGGAGATGTTCGGGACAAAGACGCCGTCCATCACGTCATAGTGGATCCAGTCCGCGCCGCCTTGCCGGACGGATTCGATCTCCTCACCCAGACGGGCGAAATCGGCGGACAGGATGGACGGGGCAATCTTCAGCATGACGGTATTCCTCCGGTATGTGTCGCGGGGTCGTCCCCCGGCATAAGTATGGTTGCGGCGGCATGGCGCGCCGGCTGTCGTTTTCTATACGGAGAGCGCCGGGGCTCCGGCGTTCTCCGATTGTGCGCCTACCAAGCCAATTTGTATTATATACCAAACCGCTTCCCAATTCAAGAGAACAGATATACAACTGTGCTTGACGGAAGACGGGAATCCATGTAGAATATAGTGTGATTCTCGAAGGAGGCGGTTTTATGCGGAGAAAGCGTCGCCGCGGCATGGGGCCGGTCGGCACGATTGCACTTATATGGATAATTTTCGCGGGTATTACGTCCCTCGTCCGGCTGTCCGGGGGGCTGATCGCTGCTGGTCTCGCCATTATGGCGTCTGTGTGGGCAGCCAACGCGCTGCGCCGGAAAGCGGAAAAGGACAAGGCTAAGGACGAAGCCATCCCCGTGCAGTATACGGAAGTCACGCCGGAGCCGGAAAAGCCCGCCGCGCAGGAAGCCCCCGCCGAGGAGCCGAGTCCCTACTCGCCCGAAGTACAAGCCATTATAAAGGAGGGCCGCGTGGCGCTCAAGGAGATGGGACGGCTGTACGCCTCCATCCCCAACCCGGAGATCCGCAGCCGCATCAACGAGCTGATGAGCGTTTCCGACAAAATCGTCCGCGACGCCATCGACGATCCCGCCGATGTTCCGCAGATCCGAAAATTTCTCGATTTCTATCTCCCCACGACGATCCGCCTGCTCAACGCTTACGACCGCATGAACGCGCAGGAGTACGCCGGGGAGAACATTACCGGCTCGATGGAGCGCATCGAAGAAATGCTCGATACGACCATCGTCGCCTACAAAAAGCAGCTCGACGCGCTCTTCGCCAATCAGGCCGCCGATATCCAGATGGACATCGACACCATGAACGCCATGCTCGCCCGCGAGGGGCTCGGCGGCAAGAGCTATCTCGATATCAAGGATTTCATGAAGCAGTACGAACAGCAGCAGGACGCAGCTGCGGCCGCGCCTGCCCCCGCATCCGATACAAGCTCCGAACAAACGATGAAAGGAAGCACCTCCAATGGATGAAAAAACTTACGTTCCTTCCCTGACGCTCAATCCCACGCAGGCCGCTGCACAGGAAGCCCCTGCTGCGCCGCAGCTCGTTGTGGAAGAGGAAAAGCCCGCCGTGGAGCCCGAAAAGCTCGATATTGACCGTCTCTCCCCCGAGGAGCAGGCCGCCGTGCGCGAGTTTGCCAAGCAGATCGACGTGACCGATACGAATCTTGTTCTTTCCTACGGCGCCGCCGCGCAGAAGAACATCGCCGATTTCTCCGGCGCTGCGCTCGGCAAAGTCCGCACGAAGGACATGGGCGAGGTCGGCGATATGCTCACGAGCCTCGTCGTGGAGCTCAAGGATCTCGACTATGACGAGACCGAGCAGAAGAAGGGTTTTCTCGGCCTCTTCAAAAAGGCCTCCCGCTCTATTGAGGAGACAAAGGCAAAGTTTGACAAAGCCGAAGTCAACGTGGACAAGATCACCCAGCAGCTGCAGAACCACCAGGTCGTCCTCGCAAAGGACATTGCCTCGCTCGACCGCATGTTTGAGCTCAACCAGGCCTATTTCAAGGAGCTCACGATGTACATCATCGCGGGCAAGCTCCGCATCCAGGAACTGCGTGAAAACGATCTCGCCGAGCTGCGCGCGAAGGCGGAGAAATCCGGTCTGCCCGAGGACGCGCAGGCTGTGAACGACTTCACGAACCTCATCGGCCGCTTTGAGAAAAAGCTGCACGATCTCGAGCTGACCCGCACGATTTCTCTCCAGATGTCCCCGCAGATCCGCATGATCCAGAACAACGACCTTCTCATGACCGAGAAGATCCAGACCGCCATCGTAAACACCATTCCCCTCTGGAAGAGCCAGATGGTGCTGGGGCTCAGCATGTACCACTCCAAGCAGGCGATGGACGCCTCCCACGCCGTTTCCGACGTGACGAACCGGCTGCTGCTCAGCAATGCCGAGGCGCTGCACACCGGCTCGGTTGAGGTCGCGAAGG
>CAVIVK010000050.1:0-3872 GCA_963645975.1 Bifidobacteriaceae bacterium
GCCGAACACCTTGATGACCTCGATGCCGCCGATGTACTCCACCGCCGTGTCGTTGAGAGCGTTCGTGGCCGCAACGGTGCGCGCGTAGTTTTTCCCATACCCGGCCATCATCAGCGCGAAGAACACGAGACCGAGCGGCAGCGTGAGGAGCGAGGCAAGCGCCATGCGCCAGTCAAGAACGAAGAGATATGCAAGCGTTGCGAGCACGAGAGCGGCATTGCTGCTCATCTCCGGAATGGCATGTGCGAGCGTCGGCTCCGTGCTGTCCACGCGCTCCACGAGGATGTTTTTGAGCTCGCCGGAGCCTCTTTTCTGCACATCGCCCAGCGGCAGGCGGGAAAGCTTTGCAATAGCCTCTTTGCGGATGTTGCCGAGCACCGCGAACGTCGCTTTGTGCGACTGCGCCGTGGAGAGCGAGTGGAAGACCACCCGCAGCAGCCAGAAGGCCGCCATAACGGCGCAGTCCATGAGATACCCGGCCAGCTCCCGGTTTCCGGCAAGCAGCTTGCCGATAAGGCGTGCCATCACGAAGTATGGCAAAATCTGAAACGCCGCGCCGAGAACGGCAAAGCATACGCTTGCGATATACCCCGATTTTTTCTGCCCGGCAAAGGAAAATATCCAGCCGAACGTGCTTTTTTCTTTTTGCATTTTCTCACCTCACACGGAAAATATCCCGCAGAACCGGAAGCGCGGCTTCCGTCACCGGCACATCGTCCCGGATTTTGCCGCCGGAGAGCCGAAGCACTCTCGTGCAGGTGCGGCAGACAAATTCATAGTCGTGCGTGACGATGAATACGATTTTTCCCACGGCGGCCAGCTTTCGGATGAGCGCAGCGAGCCGCGCCATGCCGTCATAATCGAGCCCGCTGGTAGGCTCATCAAATACCAGAAGCTCTTTGCCGCACACCATGGCGGCAGCCGCCGCCAGGCGCTGCTTCTGCCCGCCGGAGAGCGTGTTGGGATGGCGCTCCCGGAAGGGAGCGAGACCCAATTCTTCCAGCGTCTTTTCGGCAAGCGCTGTGTCCGGGTGCCGGAGGCCAAACGTACACTCGGCCTCCACGCTCTCGGCGAAGAGCTGGTAATTCACATCCTGCATAACCATGCAGGCGCGCTTCGTGCGCTCCTTCGGTTTCTGCGCTCTGCCGTTCCAGCGGTATTCGCCGCCCGATTCCTTATGCAGACCGCAGAGCGCGCGGGAGAACGTCGTTTTCCCCGCGCCGTTCGAGCCGGTCACGGCGATCACCTCGCCGGGCGCAGCTTGCAGGGAGATATGTTGCAGCACCGGCTGTTTCCGGTAGGCGAGCGTCACGTCCCGGAGCTTCAGCACCGGCGCGGCGGTGCTTTCGGCAAAGTGCTCCGGGCTCTCCTGGCGCAAATCCACGGCGCGCAGCCCCATCGCTTGCCGCTGCGGCGCGCCCAGCGCGCGAAAGTCCGCGGCTGTCCAGTCTCCGGCGATGCAGCCGTTTTCGAGATAGACAACCCGGTCGGCCACGTCCATCAGATAGCAGAGCCGGTGCTCCGCGACAATAACGGTTTTCCCCTGCGCCTTGACGAGCTTTATGTGCTCGCGCAGCTCGTCGATGGCGGCAGCGTCCAGATTGGAGGAGGGCTCGTCCAGCAAAAAGATCTCCGGCTCCATGGCGTAGACGGAGGCAAAGGCGATCTTCTGCTTCTCGCCGCCGGAGAGCGCGAAAATGCCGCGGCCAAGGAGGTTTTCAATTTTCAGCTCCTTTGCGGTCTCCGCCACACGCTGCGCGAGCTCTTGCTGCGGCACGGCTTCGTTTTCCATGCCGAAGGCGATCTCACCGTCGGTATCGACGTTGAAAAACTGCGTGCGGGGATTTTGAAATACGCTCCCCACCTTCTCTGCGATGCGGTACATGGGCAGAGAGAAAATATCCGCGCCGTCCAGCAGCACATTCCCGCTCAGTTCTCCCGCAAAAAACTGCGGGATGAGGCCGTTGATGAGCCGCGTGAGCGTCGTTTTTCCGCAGCCGCTGCGGCCGCAGAGCAGCACGCATTGCCCGTCCGGGATCGTGAGGCTGACATTCTTTAAGCCGCCGTCCGCGCTGTCGGGATAGGAGAAGGATACGTTCTGAAATTCGATCACGCGAGCGCCCCCTTCCCCAAAAACTCCGCGGCGAGAAACGCCGCGAAGAGCGCCACGGTGAGATAGTCCGCCGCGCCCATACGAATTTTCACCAGCGAGGTGCGCGGCTTCGGGTTTTCGATCCCACGCGTCACGGCGGCGACGGAGAGCTCGTCCGCGGCCTTGCTCGCCGCGGTCAGCAGCGGGACATAGATGCAGTTGACCGTCATGGCCGGGGCTTTCAGAAAGCCCCAGAACGTCGGCGACACATCCCGCAGACGCATGGCGTCCCGGATAAAGCGTCCGTCTTCCCGGATGGTGGGAAGGTACCGGAGCATGACCGCGAGAGGAATGGTGAGCTTCTTCGGGCAGCGCAGCCGCGCCATGGCGGAGAGAAATTCGCCCACCTTCGTCGTGGCGATCACGAGCCCCGCCAGCATGCCGCAGGCGTACACCTTATGCACAAGGCCAAGAAACGCCACAAACATCGTCCGCCATGTGCCGGTCAAAACGCCCATGCACCAAACGGTGAACACGCAGATGAGCGCATACGCCGCCATGCCGCGCAGCGCGTACCGCCATTTACCGCCGGCTGCCGCGAGCACGCCGATGAGCGCTACCAGCGCGAGCTGCCAGACGAGGCCCGGCGCGAACATGGCGGAAAGAACGCAGAGCAAAATGAGGAACAGCTTTGTCCTCGGATCGAGGTGCAGGGGCTTCATTGCGTGATCCCGGCTTTTTCAAACTGCTTTTTCAGCATTTTGCAGCCAATAAAGGCGCTGAGCGCGGCAGCGAGGATCGTGCCCGCCAGCATGATGACGAGGATCCACGTCGTGCCCGTGGAGCACATGGTATCAATGTAGGACTGCTCCGTGCCATTGCCCAGCATGGTTTTCGCCCAGCCGTCGGGATTGGCAAAGAACACAAGGTAAGACGCCGTCCCGCCGAGGGACAAAAGGATGTATGAAAGGGAGTTAATTTTCTTGCTCTTGTATCCGCCCGTACCGGCGACGAGATCAGCGACGATGCCCATGACGAGATATCCCAGCGCCATGGCCCAATGCATACCTGTCACGAACCAGACGATGCAGAGGATCGCACCGAGGATGGTGACCGCCCAGCGCTTGGGCACTTTCGCGAGCAGCAACAGGTACACCGGGGCACACAGCAGTGCGCTGCCCACGGGCATATAAAACGTCAGCACCGGATTCGGCGCGAAGAAAATGCCGCCCACCAGGGCGAACACAAGAAAAAGCGCGGTGAAAATGCCGACCGTTACCAGATCCTTCACGGTCAGTCCCTTTTGGTTGATCGTCTGCATAATAAAAATCTCCTTTGCTGTGCATTGACGGTTTGACTTTTGCGCCGTCCGGCGCTATACTTCAGTTAGAGTCCGCTAACCAAGAAGAAAACTACCATGACGCAGCGATTTTCTCAATACAGGGCAAAGGCTTTTGCCGAATCGTTGCAAAGAATTGTCTGTTCATTGCAAGGAGGACTATGAAACGCGACATACTGGCCGACTACTACCGCCCTCTTTTGGAGAGCAACAGCTTTCTTCCCGTCCCCTGCCCGGATAAATTTGGCCCGGCGGGACGCTGCTGGGAGATCGCGCCCGCGGTAGGCGGCGGCTATTACTGGCTTTACGCAAAGCAGGATCTTTTTGATATCAAGATCCACGATTTCTTTTTCCACGAGGACTGCTGTCTGGACATGTCCATCCCGGAGTGCATCAGCATCCAGCGGTACGACTCCATCTCCGGCGAGGAGCTGAACCCCT
>CAVIVK010000051.1:0-6248 GCA_963645975.1 Bifidobacteriaceae bacterium
AAAAGCACCGAAAAGACTGGCTGTCCGACGTGTGTGCCCTTGTTAATCGACGCTAAGAAATAAGAATAGGGAAAAAGCGGCTCATCCGATCCAAACGGATGAGCCGCTTTTTCCATGAGAAGAAAGACTTTTATTTGCAGAACTTTGCCAATGCGGCGTCGATATCCGCAGCGCACGAGGCGGCAATGGACTCGTCGCCCGGCTGAAGCGGGTAGAGCGGGGCGCGAACGCCGCCAATATCCGGCGCGCCGCGGAGACGGAGGATCTCCTTGATCATGGCGTACATGTTGCCCTGCCCGGAGCACATCTTGTAAATGATGTGGCAGCAGGCATCCTGAATATCGCGCGCGGGGAGAATGTCGCCGCTGCGGACAAGGGTGAAGATGCGCTCGTACAGCTCCGGCATGACGGCGTATGTGCCGCCGATGCCGCCGACCGCGCCTGCGGCAAGACCGGAGAGCAGCTGCTCGTCCGGGCCGTTAAACACGATCGCGCCCTCGTCGCGCCACATCTCAATGTCCTGTATCGGCATGGAGGAGTTCTTTACGCCGATCACCGTCGGCACGGCGAGCATGGTGCGGAGAAGGGAACTGTTCAGCGCCGTACCGGCAAGCTGCGGAATGTTGTAAATGATGAAATCCGTGTTCGGCGCCGCGGAGGCAATGTCCTTCCAATACTGCGCGATCGCGCGGTCCGGCAGATGAAAGTAAATCGGCGGAATGGCGGCGATGCAGTCTGCGCCGACGCTCTCGGCGTGGGCGGCGAGCTCCATGCTGTCGCGCGTGTTGTTGCAGGCGACGTGCGCTATGATCGGGATGCGCCCGGCAGCCTGGGCAATGACGGCCTCCAGCAGCGCCTTGCGCTCTTCCATGGAATGATAGATGCACTCGCCGGAGGAGCCGCCGACATACAGGCCGTTCACGCCTTTTTCGATGAGATATTCCGTAAAGGCACGCGCCCGGTCGGGCGATACCTCGCCGGCGTCGTCGTAGCATGCATAAAAGGCCGGGAAAATTCCCTGGTATTTTTTCAGGTCTCTTGCTTTCATTGTTTTCACTCCTTGTGTGTCAGCCCTTGACGGCACCCATCGTGATACCCTTGGTGAAGTATTTCTGGAAGATGAGGAACACGATGATGATCGGCACGGCGGCAAAGGCAGCGCCTGCCATGATGAGGCCGAAGTCGGTCGAGTTTTCCGCCTGCATTTTCGCTATACCGAGCGAAATCGTCAGGTTCTTTGTGCTGGAGAGCATGATGAGCTGCATGAAGTAGTCGTTCCACGAATTGATGAACGTGAAGATGGCGAGCGCGCCGACACCGGGCTTGATCATGGGGAACACGATCCGGTTGAAGGTTTTCAGCTCGCTTGCGCCGTCGATCCTCGCGGCCTCCAATATCTCGCTGGGGATGCTCTCGGCAAACTGCTTGATGAGGAACACGCCGAACGGCCAGCCGACGATGGGATAGACGACGGCGCTGAGCGTATTGTAGAGCTTGAGCGAGGACATCTCGCGGATGAGCGGGATGAGGATGACCTGCTTCGGCAGCGCCATCGCGCAGACGATGAGCGTGAAAATGAGCCTGCGCCCGACAAAGCGCTTTTTCGCCAGCGCATACCCCGCCAGTGCAGAGGTCGCGCAGGTGAGGAGCATCGCCGCAACGGCCATCCACACGGTGTTGAGCATCCAGCGGATCGCACCGGGGACGGTGGGACCTGTGGAGAATACCACGGGGCTGCCATCCGCAGAGAAGTACTGGCTGAAGGGAATGTAAAACTCCCACAGCGGCGCTTTGAGCTTGCTCATGAGCGTCTGGTAATTCTTCAGCGTCCATTCGCTCGGCCACCAGACGGGTGTGACGGAGTTGACCTCCTTGGCTGTCTTGAACGAGCCGGTGATGATCCAGTAGAGGGGGAACGTGAACAGCGCTGCAAGAATAACGATGATCACGAGAGTGATGATGCGGTTTACCTTGGATCTGCTCTGCATATGCTCACCCCCCTTAATCCGACCGCTGTCCCAGCTTAAACTGGACAGCAGAGAGTACCGCGATAATGACCATGAGTACAACGCCCATGGCGTTGCCGTACCCGTAGCGGTAAAGCTTGAACGCGGTATAATAGATATAATACATGATCGTGTCTGTGCTGTGTGTCGGCCCGCCGGAGGTGAGAAGCTGGATCAGTGCAAAGCACTGGAAGGAGTTGATCGTGGTGATGATGAGTATGTAGAGCGTGGTGGGCATGATCTGCGCCCATTTGATCTTCCAGAACACCTGGCGGCGGTTTGCGCCGTCGACCTCCGCTGCTTCAACGAGCGAGTGATCCACGTTGCCGAGCGCTGAGACATACAGCACGATGGGCTGACCCACAGAGGTGGTGAAGAGGATGAGAATGATGCACCAGAGCGCGAAGCGCGCATCGCCCAGCCAGTTTATGTTCTGGTCAATGATGCCGAGGCTTTTGAAAATGTAGTTGAACACGCCGTAGCGATTGTTGTACATCCATTTCCAGACGACCGTTACCGCGACCGAACCGGTGACGACCGGCAGATAGAAAATGCAGCGGAACGCCGAGGTCAGCGCCGGTTTCATATCGTAGATCGCCGTGGCGACCCAGAGAGAAAACGCGCATACCGTAGGCACGGCAACAACAACGATGAGGACCGTATTTTTCAGCGCGCCGAGGAAGAGCTTATCCTGGAAAAGCTCCTTATAGTTACCCAGCCCGACAAAGACGTCCACGGCATTTTTGCCCATGTTGGAGTCAAAGAAGCTGGTGTATATGCACAGGAACATGGGATACAGCACGAAGGTGACGAAGAAGAACAGACTCGGCAGCAAAAACAGGTATCCCGCTGTTGTTTCCCGCCGCACGAGCGCGCGGCTCATGCCATTTTTGGATTTAAACATAGGGTTGCTCCCCCTTACGGATTACGTAGCTATCAACACACCCTCTCTGCGCGGGGGCACAGAGAGGGTGCGCGCTGTGGGTCTGAGGAAGAAAAAGGAGAAAAGAAGCGGTTATAGCGTCCGATCAGCCGGCCGCCGCGGCGTTCGCGTTGGTGCAGAACGTTGCGACCTCGGTGGCAACATCGCCGCCGCCGCCGATGCGCTGGAGCATGTTCCACCACTCGGTGCGGGCGGTCGCCCAGCCGGAGGTGACCTGGTAGTAGTCGCCGAGATAGGGCATGAGCTTGGTGTACTCGTTCATAATGGCGTTGTCCGCCCAGATGCCGGTGAGGTCAATGCCCTCGGCGGTGTCGCGCACGGCGAAGTACTTGGCGGCCTTGACCGCGTCGGCCGTGCCCTCGCCGTCGGCGAAGTATTTGATGAAGGTCTTGGCAGCGTCGATCTTGGCGGCATCGCCGTTATCGAACACGCCGAAGCCCCAGATACCGCCCTGCAGCTTGCTCTCGCCGGTCTCGGAGGGGAAGCTCATGAACACGATCTTCTCGCCGTCGTTGGTGAGCTCGGCGTCGTTGTTATCGGTGTTGAGCTGCTGAGCAATGTTCCAGCAGAACGCCATCTTGAGAATGCCCTGACGGAAGGCGGTGATCTCCTCGCCGCCGTTCTCGGCTGCGTTGAAGTAGATGCCGTCCATGCTCTGGAGAAGCTCAAGAGCCTTTATGTTCTCTGCGGAGTCCGCGGTATAGGTGGTGTGCTCGGCGTTGGTGAACGTGCCGCCGTAGAGGTTGTTGACGAGAGCACGGGTGCCCTGGTCGCCGCCCTGGCCGGAGCAGTAGACGTCGCCGACGGGCTCTTTGTAGTAGGCATACAGCGCATCGACCGCTTTGATGAAGTTCTCGGTCGTCCAGGTGTGGGTGTCGATGTCAACGTACTGGTCGGCACCGGCAGCGACGAACGCGTCATAGTTGATGGCCATGCAGTGCGCGGTCATGACGAGGGGGTACTCGTAGCAGGCGCCGTCAGCGTTGAAGCAGGCCGAAACGCAGGCCGCGTTGACTTCCGCCTTGTCGGTGGCGTCCCACATGTCGGCGAGATCGACCATGTAGCCCTTCGCGCCCCAGTTGGCAACGAGACGTTCGGGTCCTTCCATGATGAGATCGGGAGCGGAGCCGCCTTCGAGCGCGGTGTTGACCTGGTCGTCGCCGTTGGTGTAGTCAAGGTATTCCACGGTGACGGTGATGCCGGGGTTCGCCGCCTCAAACGCGGCAATCAGGGCATCGACGGTGTCAGCATTGCCCCAGCCGCCGATCGGGTAGGTCCAGAGCGTGATGTTGACGGGTTCGGCAGCGGGTTCTGCCGCAGGAGCGGGATCAGCCTGAGCAGGTGCGGGGTCGGCAGCGGGAGCAGCGGTCTGGCCGCAGGCGCACAGAGCAAAAATCATGCACAGTGCGAGCAGCGTTGCGAGCAGTTTCTTCATGATGTGCCTCCTTAAACATTTTGTTCAGGTTTCGTTATTTCAACGGCTCACGCCGCTGAATTTCCTCTTTCCACCATCATATTAACCAAAGCCCCTGCCAATGTCAATAGATTTCTGAAAAAAATTTTCTTTAAGATTCAATAAAGAAGATTTTTTGCAAACCGAAGCATACGAATCCCCCGGGAGCGGTACGCTCTCCGGGGGAGGGGAGAAGAAAATAATTTTCAGCCGGTCACAGGTGCTTTTCCGCAAGTGCGGCGGCAATGCGGGCGCGGCTTTGGCGGCACTCGTCCAGATTGCGGCGGCAGAGCTCGGAAAAGAGCACGTCCATAAGATACATCTGCGCGATCCTTGCGCCGACGGAGCCGAGCTGCAGGGGACTTTCGTCCGCGCCGCACAGCAGCGTCACATCCGCCAGATCCGCGCCGGGAGAATTGGCAAAGTGCGTGACAAGAATGGAGCGCAGACCGCGCTCGCGGGCATAGGAGATCGTCTGGATCAGATCCTTTGTTGCGCCGGAGTAGGAGAAGAAGAGAATGACGTCGTTTTCTCCGGCGGTGGCAATGGCGATGGTCTGCATATGGGAATCGGTCACGGAAATAAACTTTCCGCTCGCGGTGGAGAAGAGATGTGCCGCTTCCATCGCGATGATCATCGAGCCGCCCTGACCCATGCACAGCACCCGATCCGCCTCTTCCAGGAGATCCGCCGCGCGGATATAATCCTCCGGGCGGACAAGCTCAAGTGTCTGCGTCATGGCGCTGACATTGGCGGTATAAAGCTTCTTGCAGACATCCGAAAAACTGTCGTCGTCGAGCACCTCGCCCGAGAGAGGGTTGAGCTGCTGCGGGCGCTGGGCGGTGGAGTTGGCAATGGCGAGACGAAAGGCGTTATACCCCTTGCACCCCAGACGGCGGCAGAAGCGAGACACGGTCGCCTCCGCCACGCCGCTTGCCGCGGCGAGCTCGGTTATGCTCATGTCCTGCGTTTTTCTCTGGTGCGACAGCACATAATCCGCCGCCTTTTTTTCTGCGGTGGTGAGATTATAATACTCCGCACTGATCCGCTCAAATACGTTTGTGCTGCCTTGCTCCATACGCTTCTCCTGTGCTTTTTATTTCGCGAGCAATTCCTCCGCCATCCGGTCTGTCATGATGAGCATGCGCGGCAGATGGAACGGCCCCTTGAACGTTGAGCCCTTGGTCGAAGGCTCGGTCGGTTTTCCGTCGCGGCGGAGATACCCGTACCACTCGCCGTACTCCGGATCGGAGAAGTGCTCGCGGCAGTAATCGAGCGTTTTCAAAAACCAGTCGAGATATTCCGTCTTGCCGGTGTCCTTATAAAGCATGAGCGAGGAGATGAGAATCTCGTCGTGCGGCCACCAGAGCTTCATATCGTGCTCATATGCCTCAGGCGGCTTGCCGAGGCAGTCGACAAAGTAGAGCAGCCCGCCGTATTCCTTGTCCCATCCGGCGGTTATCGCCCAGTTGAATATTTCCTCCGCCTTGGCGACAAGCGCCGCGTCGCCGGTTTTGCGCGCATATTCCAGCAGGAACCACACGCCCTCAATGTCATGCCCGGGGTTAACAATTCGCCCCTCAGTGTAATACAATCTCGCTGTGCCGTCAACCGCAACGTTTTCCAGCACGCACCGGAGCTCCGGGTGGACATGGTAGCGGAAAATATCGTCCACGCAGGCCGCGGCGCGCTCGGCGTAGAGCGCCGCGTTCTCCGGATCGACGCGCTGCATCACGGCGGTAACGTTGAGATAGATCATCGGGATACCGAAGGCACGTCCCGTGCGCGTGGCGGGCTCGGTCTTCGGGCCGAGGCCGGTCGGGTCAGGCATGCCGTGGTTGAGATC
>CAVIVK010000052.1:0-2076 GCA_963645975.1 Bifidobacteriaceae bacterium
AGGGCGAGTGCATCACGCGCTCGATCGTATAGCCGCCGATATTGCCGGGGACGCCGGTGTTGGGAATGGCGCTGCCCGACCAGATCACGCGGCCGAGCGTGTGGCCGCGCATCGTCTCCACGACGGCGTGGCAGTCCGTCCCGGCGGTGAAGCCCGGGCCGACGCCGATGACGCCCGGCGCGTCGGTGATGGCGGTGCCGAGATTCTCCTTGGCGAGGATCGCATCCACGATCACGTCCGGATGAAGTTCTTTCGCGCTCTCCGCCTTCGGATCGACAATCACGGGCAGGATGTTCTCTTCGAGCAGCCGCAGCGCGTCCGCCGCATCCGCGGCGAGCCGGGAGCGCACTTCCTCCACCTTCGTTTCTCCGCGGTACACCGCCTCGGAAAAGCAGACGGTACGGCGGATGGACGAAGGCCGCGGAAGATCGGTCATCACAACGTTGATTCCCGCGCGCCAGAGCCGCAGCGCAATGCCGGAGGCAATGTCTCCGGCGCCTTTTATCATTACGAGCATAGTCATTCTCCTTAATATTGTTCCTAAAATCAGTATAATATGGAATACCGGCTTGTCAAGGGCATTGCCTCTTGACTTTTTATCGAACTTTTCATATGATAATCATATAGTATCGATATACAAAGAGGAAGTGCCCTGTTATGACGCTCAAGCAGCTCGAATACTTTCTTGCCATCGCCGAAAACGGCAGCATCACCAAAGCCGCCAACTCTCTGCGCATTTCCCAGCCGCCGCTGAGTCTTCAGCTCAAGGGTCTGGAGGAGGAACTCGGCTGCCAGCTTTTTATTCGTGACAAGAAAAACATGATCATCACGCCGAAGGGCATTCTGCTGCGCGAGCGCGCCCGCGAGATCATGGACAAGGTGAACGAAACGCTGCTGCTCATGCAGTCGGCCAACGAGGAGGAGCGGTACACCATCCATCTTGGCACGATCTCCTCGATCTGCAACCGCGTACTGCCGGACAAGGTGCTCAAGCTCAAGGAGCGCTACCCGCACGTGGAGTTTGTCCTCCACGAGGGCAGCACGACGAGCATTCTCGATATGCTCGCGAGCGGCATGGTCGATTTCGGCATCGTGCGCGAGCCGTTCAACGTCGGAGCCTACAGCTCCCGTCCCATCCGCGACACCGCCCTCGGCGAGGGTGGGCAGGACTACTTCACCGCCATCGGCAAGCCGAACTTCTTCCCCGCCGACGATGCGCAGGTCGTAGCGCTCACCAGCCTGCAGGAGACCCCCATCATCATTCACCGGCGGTACTACGACCTCTTCACCAATGCTTGCCGCCGCCAGGGCTTCATCCCCAACATTATCTGCCAAAACGACAACATCGCCTCGTCGCTGAGCTGGGCAGCGTCCGGTATCGGCGTGGCCATCGCGCCGTATACCTCCGCGATCCAGAACTCCGATCCCTCGCTTATCATGAAGCGCATCAACAGCCCGGAGATCGTCTCCAAGGCGCATCTCATCTGGAACCGCAGCGTTACGCTCACACCCGAGCAGAAAGCGTTCGTGCATCTGTTCGACTGATATTTTCATACATAAAGAGAGCCGGTTTTCCGCGGAAAACCGGCTCTCTTTTTTCGTGCATTTTTAATATCCGTGATCGACGTGCTGCCACGCGCCGCCGTTCGAGCGGACAAGGATCCACATCCAGCGCGTATAGGTCTGTCCCGGGTTGAGCGTGGGGCTTGCTCCGGATTCGTCCACATCGAAGGTAGACGTGAGAACAAGCCCCTCGTCAGCGCCGTTCCGATCCGCCCAGTCCTGATGCTCACGCGACACGTCGTCCCCGGCGTAGGAAATTTCGGTGAGCGTGCAGCCCTTCCAATCGCGGGAAAAATCCTTCTTTATGACGTCGATGGCGGCGTCGATCTCGTTTTGCGTATACATTTCCGACGCCACGGCTTTCGTCTGCGCATCTTTCACGCTGCCGCCGCAGGCGGCGAGCGCGAGCAGAAGCACTCCGGCCAGAAGTAAGGATACGAAGCGTTTCATTTTGGTTTTTCTCCTTGTATTATAGAGTAGTAGTTTTTAATGCCCCTCTCCAAGGGCTGTGCT
>CAVIVK010000053.1:0-3281 GCA_963645975.1 Bifidobacteriaceae bacterium
GATTGGTGCAGGGGGCGCAGCCGCTGCTCAGCTACAATCTGGGCGCAAAGGACATTCCCCGCGTGAAGAAAACCTTCTGTTTATTGCTGGTGTGCTGTGTTAGCGGTTCGTTCCTCATCTGGCTGCTGTGCATGACAGCGTCTGGTGCGGTGGCGTCTATTTTCACTAACGATGCAGCGCTCACCGCATACACAACCTGGAGTATGCGCATTTATCTCGCCATGCTGCTCATCTACGGCGTGCAGGTGGCGTGTCAGTACAGCTTTGTGGCGCTGGATCAGGCGCCCAAAGCGATTTTCCTTACCATCTGGCGGAAAATTGTTCTGCTCATTCCGCTGATTTTTTTGCTGCCGCGCCTCTGGCCGGATGCGGTCACAGGCGTGTATCTGGCAGAGCCGATCGCAGACACCATCGCCATCTGTACCACAGCGCCCATGTTCTATGCCTATTATCGAAAGCTGAAATAGGAACGGTACTTGTATAGGAAAAGAATCCCGGCACCGCGACGTTGACGTGATGCCAGGATCCTTTCTGATTCACCGGGACTAAAGTTTGGACAATAGGCATACCGTCTCCACATGGCTCGTCCGCGGGAACATGTCCACGGCGATGCCGTCCACGGGGGCGTAGCCCTGTCGGACAAACGAGGCAAGATCGCGCGCGAGCGTGCCGGGGTCACAGGAGACGTACACGACCCGCTCCGGCTGCATCCCCACAGCGTGGGAGATGACGCTCCCGTCCAGCCCGCGCCGCGGCGGATCGACGACGATCACCTGCGGGCGGATGCCGCGCCGTGCAAGCTCTGCGGCGGCCTCTCCGGCGTCGGCGCAGAGAAATTCGCATACCTCCGAAAGACCGTTTCGCCGCGCGTTGTCCCGCGCATTTTCCACGGCGGCGGGGATGACCTCCGCACCGATGACGTTCGCACCGCGGGACGCCATGCAAAGGCCAATCGTGCCCGTGCCGCAGTAGAGATCGAGCGCCGTCATGCCCGGCGTGATGCCGGCGAAATCGAGCGCAGCATCGTAGAGCCGCTCGGCCTGCGGCGGGTTTACCTGGAAGAATGAGCGGGGCGAGAGCGTGAATGTGAGGCCGCACAGCCCCTCGGTGAGAATGTCGCTGCCCCAAACGGTGTCAAACTCCCCGGCGAGTACGGTGTTGCCGCGGGCGGTGTTGCGGTTGAGCACCAGCCCCGATACGTCCGGGCAGCGCTCGCGCAGCATGTCTGCGAGTATGCCGAGCGCCTTTTCTCCGGGCGAGCGGGACGCGGTGAGCGTCAGCACGGCGTCCTCCGTGAGGTGGGAGGAGCGATAGAAAATATGCCGCACGCCGTCTTTCCTGGCGGCTTCATCGTAAACCGGGATATGCTCCCGCTCCATCCAATCGAGTACCGTGCGCTCGCATACGAGTGCCGCTTGCGGCACGGCGGGACAGTCTGGCACAGGGACAACGTCGTGCGAGCGTGCACGGTAAAACCCGGCGACGGGATGACCGTTTTGCTCAGCAACGTTGAAGATCACCTTGCGGCGCTGCCGTGCGTCTGCAAGCGCGGGTAGGATGCCGGAAACAGAAAAGCTTAGCTTCCCGATACGGCGCAGCGCGTCGTTCACGCGCTGCAATTTCAAGGTGAGCTCTTCTTCATAGTCCATGTGCCGCAGCGCGCACCCGCCGCAGCGGGGATATACCGGGCAGTCTGGCTCCACACGGTGCGGCGATGCAGCGCGAAGCGCCTCGCCCCGACCCCATACGGCAGCGGACGTGCTGCGCACGATGCGCACGTCCCACTCTTCGCCGGAGATTGTCCCGGGGACGAATACGGCGCGCTCGCCGATGCGGCAGACGCCCGCGCCCTCCGAAGTGTAGCCGGTAATGCGGGCGGGATAAATTTCATTTTTCTTCAGTTCAGCCAGTTTAGCCAAAATCGATCACCCGGAACGTATTCTATCATAGGTTTCTCATATTGCCAACGGAAAAACACTTTGCTATAATATCTGCGGTATAAAATAGGAAAGAAGGTCGTATCCTTGCCCCTGCTTTTGGATTTGTTCTGTACGTTTTTCCGGATCGGGCTGTTCACCTTCGGCGGCGGCTATGCCATGCTGCCGCTTTTGCAGCGCGAGATCGTGGAAAAGAAAAAATGGGCCACGGAGGAGGAAATCCTGGACTACTTCGCCGTTGGCCAATGCACGCCCGGCATCATTGCGGTCAACACCGCGACGTTCGTCGGCTTCAAGGAGAAAAAGCTCCCCGGCGCGATTTTTGCCACGCTCGGCATCGTCTCGCCGTCGCTTGTGATTATCACGGTTATCGCGGCGCTGCTGAGCAACTTTGCCCACATCGCTGCCGTGCAGAATGCGTTCGCCGGTATCCGCGTTGCGGTCTGCGTGCTCATCCTGAACTCCATCGTGAAGCTCTGGAAAAAGTCCGTGGTGGATAAGCTCACGTTCGGCGTCTTTCTCGTGGTATTCCTCGGCTCGGTGCTGCTGAGCCACGTGAGCCCTGTGGTGTTTATCGTCGCCGCGGCGGTGCTCGGCATTGTTGTGCGCGTGTGGCTTCGTACCGGAAAGGAGGGCAAGGCATGATCTACCTTCGTCTGTTCTGGGAGTTCTTCAAGGTCGGGCTGTTTTCCATCGGCGGCGGCCTTGCCACGCTCCCATTCCTCTATTCCCTCGGCGCGAAGACCGGCTGGTTCGGTACGGCGGACGTGGCGAACATGCTCGCCATTTCTGAGTCTACGCCCGGCCCGATCGGCGTGAATATGGCGACCTACGTGGGCTTCGACTGCGGCGGCGTCCTCGGCGGCATCATCGCGACGCTCGGCCTCGTTACCCCGAGCGTGATCGTCATCGTCCTCATCGCCATGGCGCTGCAGGCGTTCCGTACGAACAAGTATGTGGATGCCGCGTTCTACACGCTGCGCCCCGCCTCCACCGGCCTGATTGCCGCGGCGGGTTGGTCAGTGTTCGTACTGGTTTTGCTGAATCTTGACGCAGTTCGCGCCTCGTACCGGATTGCCGACCTTTTCCAATGGAAAAACCTGATCCTGTTCGCCGTGATCTGGGTGCTCACAAATCTTGTGAAGCCCATCAAAAAGCTTCACCCGGTTGTGTTCCTTGCCCTCGCGGCCGTTGCGGGCATTGTATTCCGGCTTGGCGGCGCGTAAGTTAACATAATTTGATTAACGTAATATTATTTACATAATTATCGATGCGATACCGTAGGCAAGTGCCGCGGAGAAAACGCCCTGGAGGAGCTTTCCTCCGAGGCGTTTTCGCGTTTTC